>NZ_CAMXVC010000003.1 GCF_947252345.1 uncultured Finegoldia sp. | reverse complement strand
TTAGAATAACGGTCTCGTGGGCTCGGAGATGTGTATAAGAGACAGTAATAATACATTGTGAGGAAGTGAGTTTATGAAAGACATTATCAATAAAATAATTGAGATTGATAAAAAAGCACAGGATTTGGATGAATCATTCAAAAACAATGTTGTGTCAGAACAAAAAAAACAAAAAGAAGCTTTGAGAAATCTCGAAGACAAATATCAATCAGAATCTGTAACTAAACTTAATTCTGTCCATGACGATATTATAAACAGCCAAAACAATAATATCGAAAATCAAAAGAGGAGTATTGGAGAAAAGAAAAATCAATTGAAGAAAATTTTCGAAGAAAATGAAGATAAATTGGTGGACAAATTCTTCAATATTATTACGGAGTAATTATGGGTTCTGCAAGAGTATATAGTGCACTTAATACAAAAATTTCTAAGATTAGCTCAAAGCTTTTGAGCGGTGATGATTTTAAGAAGTTGTTGGAGGCTGATACTAATAAGGCTCAATATGATTATCTTTTGAAACTTGGAAAAATCGAAGGTGAATACTCAAACGAGGGCGTGAGTCAGTTCGAAAATAGTCTTAACGATAAGATGATTCAAACTGAAGAAAAGTTGAGGTATTACTTGAATGGCAGATACAAGGAATTTTACAATTCTTTGCTTGAATATTATGTCATTGAAGATATTAAAACATTGGCGCGTGTCATCGTCAGAAGGGAATACACCGATAGGTTGAATGATAATTTAATAGTTCTAAAAGATACAAAATTTTCTCGAATTTCTTCGTCGACTACTATTTCTGATTTTGTGGAAATGCTAGATGAACCGTACAAGTCCATCGTAGACAGGTACAAGGAAGAAAATCGTCACAGGATTTTGTTTTTTATTGAAATGAACTTGGATAGAAATTATTATTCAAACATCATCAAGATGAGCCAAAATTTATCTAAGGAAGATTGTAAAATTGTCCAAGATTATTATGGTGAGAAGATTGATTTGTTGAATTTGGAATGGATTTATAGGGCTAATAAGTATTATGAAATCAACAGCGAGATAATCTTCAACTTCACTATTTTAGGTGGTAAATTGTTCAACTTAGACGATTTGAAGGAGATTTCCTATATGGATTTTGACGATTTGGTGAAATTTATTTCCGAGAGCAAGTATTCTTTCTTGGTTAATACAGAGAATGATATTGACTTGTATATGGATAGAAGAATTTACAGATATCTTTATTTCAAAGCGTTGGATTTGCTTCATACTAATAAGTACAACATTTCAAAGCTTATTAGCGTAGGAGAACTACTCGAGTTTGAAAAGTTTGATATCGAAAAGTGTGTTGAATCTAAAAGATTTGATTTGGATTATGAAAAAGCCAAATCATACTTGATTAGAAGAGTGTAAGGAAGTGGTAAATTGAGAGCAGAAAAAATGTACATGATGAATGTAGTTGGAAATCTGAAGTATCTTGAATCCACTATAAAAGATTTGTTGGATATAGGAAAAGTCGAACTTACAGATAGTTTGAGTTTGATAGAAAGCAATTCTTTTATTGTAAATATCAATAATGAAAATATTGAAAAATCTGTTGAATTTAACAATGTTACAAGTTTCAAAAACAGAGATGTCAAGGATTTGAGCTCTATTTGCGATAATTTGAAAGATATTTTCAAAATTGATTTGAAAGACGAGAGATTGAAGAGAGAGTACACAGAAGATGAAATCAAAATTTTCTACGATTCTATTAAGGCTAAGGTTGACAAGATTTACAAATATGAAGATAAAATAGCTGATAATAAAAAAGAGTTGGAAAATTTGTACTTGATAGAGGACTTGGATGTTTCTATAGAAAGCTTGTGCGATTTGAAGTATTTCGATTATCGTTTTGGCTATTTGAGTAAGGAAAATAGACTGAAATTGAAGAGAAATTATGACAATATCATGGCAAGCGTGCTTCATTTGGCAAGCAAAAACAAAAAAGAAGTTTATGTAGCTATTTATCCAAAAGAAGTTTCGATTGAAATCGACAGAATTTTGAGGTCATTGAATTGGACCGATATTGATATTAATGAAAATAGAAAACAAGTTCCAAAAGATATAATTTCAGATATAGAGTTGGAAAATGAAGAGTTGGGTGGAAAAATCACTGAACTAAACAAGGATTTGAATGAAATTTACAGAAATAACAAGAGCAAGATTATCGATATGGTTATTTCGGCTAATTTGTTGATTCAGTTGGAAGATGTCAAATCACTTCTCGCCAGAAGTGAAAATTACTTCTACTTGTCAGGATGGGTTCCAGAATCTGCTAAGAGCATTGTCCAAGAAAAACTATCGGTTTATGACGATATGTTCATTAATTTCTTGGATGCTGATGACAGCGGATTGACGCCTCCCACCAAACTCAAAAATAATAAATTTTTTAAGCCGTTTGAGCTTTTAGTAAATATGTATGGCACGCCAAACTACAAAGAAATTGACCCGACAGTGTTTTTTGGATTGACTTATATGTTGTTGTTCGGGGCTATGTTCGGGGATTTGGGACAAGGAGCTGTGATGTTTGTCGCAGGTGTCTTGTTAGCAAAAGTCAAAGATAAGATGATGGGTGGACTCCTAGAAAGAATCGGAGCAAGTTCCATGGTTTTTGGCGTTCTGTACGGTTCTTTCTTTGGACTAGAAGGAGTTATTCCAGCGTTGTTTTTAAAACCATTTGAGAACATCAACACTGTTTTAATTGTGGCGATAATACTTGGAGTTGTGCTTTTATTGATGGCATATATTTTTGGATTGTTAAATAATTATATATTCAAAAATGTTGAGGAAGGACTTTTTGGTCAAGAAGGCTTGGCAGGATTTTTGTTGTTCTTGTTGTTCTTGTTCTTGGCAGCTACAATTGTTTTAAAATTGAAGTTTGTTTCAGTTGGAATAATCGCAGCATGTATGTTAACTGTAATTTTTGTGATGATTTTCAAATTGCCATTGACACAAATAATGTACAAGAGAAGACCTCTTCACAACGGCTTGGATGTTACCGGATACTATGTTGAAGGTTCATTTTCAATAATCGAAACATTGATATCTATGTTTTCTTCGACAGTTTCGTTCATCAGAGTGGGTGCATTTGCGATAAATCACGTTGGTTTGTTCTTGGCATTCACATCAATTGGCAAGATGATAGGAACAAATGCAGGAAATATTACAATGATAGTAGTGGGAAACATTGTTATTTTGGGTCTTGAAGGTTTGATTGTATTCATCCAATCATTGAGACTTGAATATTACGAATTGTTTAGTAAATATTTTAAAGGCGATGGAATTTTATTCCAACCTACAGTAAAAAGAATTTAATAAAATTTAAAGGAGAATTATATGAATATTATTTTAATTTCAACAGCATTAATAGTTTTATTGACAATAGGTTCAGGAGTTTATTTGTTATACAACAACACTGACTCATCAAAAACAAAATTGAAAAAAGCATTGGGAACAAATCTTTTTGCAATCATTCCTTGTCTTGTAATGGCGATTGTATTTTTGATGCCAAATTCTTCATTTGCACAATCTGCCACAGCTCAATCTAATGGTCTTGGATTATTGGCAGCAGCTTTGTCAACAGGTCTTGCAACAATCGGTACTGGATATGCAGTAGGTGTTGTAGGCTCATCGGCATTGGGAGCTGTTAGCGAAGACCCATCTTTGTTAGGTAAATCATTAATCTATGTTGGATTGGCAGAAGGTATTGCAATTTACGGATTGGTTATTTCAATTCTTATTTTGCAACAATTATAATTATGAAATCCGTAATTATAAGTGCGGATAATGTTACAAATCTTGGAATGCGTCTAGCTGGAATCACAGGAATAGTTGCAAAGAGCGAAGTGGAAATGAAAAGAGCGTTCAAGGCTGCAATTGTCGATGATACGCTTGGAGTTGTAATTATCACTGAGAAAGTTTTTAACACTATAAAAGACGATGTGACAAGACACAAAGACAAGGCTAAGAGGCCTCTCGTTGTAACAATACCCGGAAGAAATGGACTTGAAGACAAAGATTTCTTGATGAAATACATCAAGGCATCTATAGGAATTAAGGTAGATTAGAGGTAGAAATGATTTTATTAGAAAAGAAATTAGATATTTTCAACAAAATTATATATGTAAACAAGAAAAAAGATTATGAAAAGAAGCTTCTCAGTATTAAAAACTCTAATCAAAACGAGCTTAATGACTACGAACAAAAATTAATCGAAGAGTACAATATCAACTTAAAAAAGAGAACTAGAAGAGCTGAACAAAAATCAATTGAAAAATTGAGAACTGCCGAACAAGAAAGCAGAAGAGAGCTTCTAGTGTTAAAAGAAAGTATATTACAAAAATTGATTGGAAATGTTACGAAAAAAATAATTGATTTTGTAAAAACTGATGAATACAAGAAAAAATTGATTGAAGATATAGAAGATAATTTGAAAAACTTGGATTATAAAGTTGTTTTATTAGTGTTGCAAAATGATTATGATTATGTGACTAAGAATTTGAGTTCAGATAAAATTGAAGAAATCAAATCCATTCCAAATAATTACTTGGGAGGATTTATGATTCAAGATGTAGACAATACAGTGAATTTTGATTACAGTTATTTGTCAAAAATGCAAGACAAAAAGCATGAAATGGGAGAAGAAATTCATAATTTGATGACAGAAGGTGATATCAATGAGTAATGGTAAGATTTTTTCTATTAATGGTCCTGTTATAAAAGGAAAAAATATGACTGATTTTACAGCCAAGGAAATGGTGTTGATTGGTGAAAAGAAATTAATCGGAGAAGTTATAAGCCTTGAAGATGATATCGCTGTAATACAAGTTTATGAAGAAACTGAAGGTTTAAAAAAAGACGACGAAATTTATCACACATACAAGCCACTTTCGTTGAAGTTGGGACCAGGCTTGTTGAAAAATATGTTCGATGGTATTGAAAGGCCATTGAAAGAAATTAGAGATAAATTCCACACATTTATACCGGAAGGAATAGGACTTATTTCGATTGACGAAGAAAAATTGTGGGATGTCACTATAAAAGTTAAAAATGGTGACAAAGTTACTCAAGGACAAATCATCGCAGAAGTTCCAGAAACTGAAGCTATTGTTCACAAAATTATGATACCAGTCGGTGTCAATGGTACGGTCAAAAACGTGCTAGAGGATGGCAAGTACAATATCGAAACAACAATTATGCAGGTTGAAGATGATTTTGGAAATACAACTGACATAAAATTGTACCAAGATTGGCCGATAAGAATCCCAAGACCATCAAAAGAAAGATTAGATGTCGATAGATTATTGGAAACTGGTCAAAGAATTTTGGACGTGTTCTTCCCACTTGCAAAAGGTGGTACAGTAGCAATCCCTGGAGGATTTGGTACGGGAAAAACAATGACTCAACACCAATTGGCAAAATACGCCGACGCAGATATCATTATCTACATTGGTTGTGGCGAACGTGGTAACGAAATGACAGAAGTATTGGAAGATTTTCCTAAACTCATCGACCCAAACAACGGCAAGCCTCTTATGGAAAGAACAGTTTTGATTGCAAATACTTCCAATATGCCAGTAGCTGCCAGAGAAGCAAGTATCTACACTGGAATTACAATGGCAGAATATTTCAGAGATATGGGATACGACGTCGCAATAATGGCAGACTCCACCTCTCGTTGGGCAGAAGCTCTTCGTGAAATTTCAGGAAGACTTGAAGAAATGCCTGCAGAAGAAGGCTATCCAGCATATCTTCCATCGAGAATTGCACAATTCTATGAAAGAGCTGGAATCGTCAAGACGTTGAATGACAACGAAGGTTCAGTAACAATCATCGGAGCGGTTTCTCCGGCCGGTGGAGATTTCAGTGAGCCAGTTACAGAAAACACTAAGAGATTTGTAAATGTGTTCTTAGGATTGGATAAGGACTTGGCATACTCAAGACACTATCCTGCAATTAATTGGATGAGCAGTTATTCTTCTTATGTTGAAAAATTGAGAGATTATTACGAGTCCAAACTCGGAGAAGATGTTGTGGATTTGAGAAATCAAATGCTCAAATTGTTATACGAAGAAGATAAATTAAAAGAAATAGTAATGCTAGTCGGTGAGGATGTCCTTCCAGACGACCAAAGACTTATTTTGGATATTGCAAATGTTATGAAGCTAGGATATTTGCAACAAAATGCGTTCAGCAAGGTCGACACTTATGTACCGCTTAAAAAACAATTTGAAATGTTAAAAACTATAAAATTATTGTATGATGAAGGATACAAAGCAATCAAAGAACAAATTCCAATTTCACAAGTAAAAAATGCAGATTTGTATTCAAAAGTTATCGCCATGAAGAACACAATTTCTAATGATGACTTGAGTGGAATCAAAGATTTGAACGATGAAATCAAAGAATTTTACAGCGATTTGATTAGCAAGTACGAAAAGTAGGTGATTTTATGATAAAAGAATACATTAAACTAAAAAAAGTTGAAAGTTCAATTATAGAAGTTGAAAATGTAAATGAAGCATCTTTTGGTGAAGTTGTCGAAGTAAAATCATCTGCATCGGACAAATCAATGGTCGGTAAAGTCGTAAATATCAACGACGATACTGTCACTATTCAAGTATTTGGTGACAGTACAGGAATGAGCACACAAAACACAAAAGTTAGATTTACTCAAAGACCATTTGAGATAGCTTTGTCAGAAGATATTTTGGGAAGAAAATTCAACGGAATTGGTCAACCAATAGATAATGGCGGAGATATTTACGGTGCGAAGTATTACAACGTAAATGGTCGTGCCATAAATCCTGTTTCCAGAGTTTATCCGAGGGATTTTATCCAAACAGGCATTAGTTCAATAGATTGTTTGATGACTTTGATTAGAGGACAAAAGCTTCCAGTATTTTCTGGTTCCGGAATGAGTCACAATAGATTGGCTGCACAAATCGTTCGTCAAGCCAAAATCAAAGGGGCGAATAAAGATAACTTCGCTATTGTATTCGGAGCTATTGGTGTAAAACACGACGAAGCGAGATTTTTTGAAGATACTTTCAGACAATCTGGTGTATTGAATAATGTGTGTATGTTTGTAAATTACGCTGACGATTCAATAATGGAAAGAATTATTACTCCAAGAGCGGCACTAACTGCAGCAGAATACTTGGCTTTCGAAAAAAATTATCACGTTTTGGTTATTATTACTGATTTGACAAGTTATGCAGAAGCTCTTCGAGAAGTTTCATCAAAAAGAGAAGAAGTTCCTTCCAGAAAGGGCTATCCAGGATATTTGTATTCTGATTTGGCATCATTGTACGAAAGAGCCGGTATGATAAAAGATGCAGAAGGTTCTGTAACTTTAATTCCGATTTTGACAATGCCAAACGACGATATCACACATCCTATTCCAGACTTAACAGGATATATCACCGAAGGACAAATTGTTTTGGAAAGAAGTTTGATGCAAAAAGACATCTATCCACCGATCAATGTTCTTCCATCTTTGTCAAGACTTATGAAAGATGGTATTGGTGAAGGATACACAAGGGAAGACCATCCGGATGTAAGTAGCCAATTATTTTCAAGTTATTCTCACGTTCAAGAGGTTAGAGATTTGGCACAAATTATCGGAGCAGATGATTTGAGCGAGTCTGACCAAAAATATTTAAAATTCGGAGATGAATTTGAAAAGAGATTTGTAAAACAAGATTATTATGAAAACAGAGAAATCGAAGAAACACTAGATCTTGCGTGGGATTTATTGAAGATATTACCAGAAAACGAATTGGACAGATTATCACCAGAAATGATAAAACAACATATGAACAGGTGATAGTATGGCAGTTTATAAGATGACTCCTACAAAGGGGAATTTAATAAAAGCTAAAAAAACATTGGATTTTTCCAAAAAAGGTTACAATCTTTTGGACAAAAAAAGGACTGTCCTCATCAAAGAAATGATGGGGCTAATGAAAAAAGCACAAACGCTTCAAGATTCCATTGAAAAAGAATTTGATGAAGCCTACGAGCTTTTAACAGAAGCATCCATAACTGTTGGAACTGATAGACTTGAAGAAATTTCCCATTCGATTAGTCACGAAAAAGAATTTGATATAATTTACAAATCAGTAATGGGAGTTGAAGTTCCGAAAATTCAATCTGAAAAATCAAAAGCTGAAGCACAATACGGTTTTTTCCGAACAAATGCTTCGTTTGATAGAGCTGTTCTTGCATTCAACAAAATCAGAGAGACTATCTACGAATTGGCTGAAATGGAAAATGCAGTGTACAAATTGGGTAAGGAAATCAAAAAAACTCAAAAACGCGCCAATGCGTTGGATAAAATACAAATTCCAAAATACGAAAAGTCAATTAAGAATACAGAAGATATCTTAGCTGAAAAAGAAAGAGAAGAATTTTTCAGATTGAAGATGGTCAAAAAGAAAAAGAAGTAATTTTCGGTTGGGCAGATGATTGCCTGACCGATTTTTTTGTTTGTGAATGATAACGGTTTGGGGTATTATATAAAGAGAGGTGATTTTATGTGTAATTGGGATTTGTCCAAGATGTATAAGGACAAGAACGCAATCGAAAAAGATATTAAATTAGTTAACGAAAATATTAATAAAATTGATGAATTGAAGAAAAATGAAAAGGATAACTTCATAGAAATATTGGATTTACTTTTCGAAACTGACAGAGTAATGGATAATTTGTACACTTACGCTTCAATGAAAAAAGATGAAAACAGCAAGGTTTCAGATAGTGTCAAATTGGAATTGGAATTGTCATCATTGTATAACAAGTTGCAATCAAGATTTTCTTTTGTTGAACCATTTGTTTTATCATTAAAAGAAGATGAACAAGACAAACTTATCAAAGAAAATCCAAGTTATGAAATATTCTTCAAGAAGATTTTGAGATTTAAGGAACACACTTTATCTGCAGAAGAAGAAAACATTATTTCACTTATGAGTGAAGCGATGTCAAGCCCACACAATGATTTCTACAGTTTGCAAAACACAGATATGGAATTTCCTTATGTAGAATCTATTGGTGAAAAGCTTACCAATGCTAATTTTGTTCCATTTTTATCTAAACTTCCTCGCGAACAAAGAAAAGAAGTTTTCGAAAAATATTACGATGAATTGGCGAAGTACAACAACACTTTTGGCTCTACTTTGTATGCAAACATTAAAAACTTGGTAATTTTATCTAAGATTAAAAAATACGACAGTGCAAGACAAATGGAATTGTTCAACGACGATGTTGAAGAAGTAGTCTATGATAATTTAATCGACATTGTGCACGAATACTTGCCATATATGTACAAATACTACAAGGCAAGAACAAAATTGTTGGGATTAGATGAGCACCACATGTACGATGTTTATGTTCCATCTACAAAAGGTTTCGACCGTGAAATTCCGTTTGAAGAAGCGAAGAAAATGGTAATAGAAGCTGTTAAACCAATGGGCGAAGAATATCAATCAATTATGAAGAAGGCTTTCGAAGAAAATTGGATTGATGTTTATCCAAAAGATGGCAAGAAACCTGGAGCATACAGTTGGGGTTCGTACGATTCATATCCATATATATTGATGAATTACACAAATGACGTGGATTCTGTGTTCACTTTGATTCACGAGCTTGGACATTCTCTTCACTCATATTATTCAAGAGCTAACAATGAGTTCAAATATGCAGGCTACACTATATTTGTCGCAGAAGTTGCAAGTACTTGCAATGAAATGTTGTTGTTGGATTATATGATTAAAAACGCTAAAAACGACGATGAAAAGTTGTATTTGTTAGACCATCACATCAACTCATTCAAATCAACGATTTTCAGACAAACAATGTTTGCGGAATTTGAAAGAGAAACTCACAAATTGGTTGAAGAAGAAAAGGCATTAACTGGCGAAGATTTCAACGAAATATACCTTAACTTAAACAAAAAATACTTTGGAGATAGCGTTGTATCAGATGATTTGATTAAGTACGAATGGTCGAGAATTCCTCATTTCTACAATAATTTCTATGTTTACAAATACGCAACAGGTCTTAGCTCATCATCAATATTGTCACAAAAGATTTTGTCGGGAAATGAACAAGATTTGGAAAATTACAAGAATTTCTTGAAAGATGGCAACAAACACTATCCTCTAGTGCAACTCAAAAACGCAGGCGCGGACATCAAAGACAAGGATGTTTTGAGAATTGCATTTGAAGTTTTCAAAGAAAAAGTACTAGAATTTGAAAAAATTGTCAATAAATAGAAAAATACTATAAAGAATTTGGCAGAAATTAACATAAAAATAATCGGTAAATAGTATGAATTTAGAATTAAAACACATTAACAAATCTTTCGGAGACAACAAAGTTCTGACGGATATTTCTTTCAAAGTAGAAAGTGGAAGAGCATTTGGATTTTTAGGTAGAAATGGTGCCGGTAAAACAACTACAATGAGGATAATCACCGACGTTTTGAGTGCTGACAGTGGACAAGTTCTCATCAACGGTTCGCCTATAAATCACAACGAATTAAAGATTGGCTACCTTCCTGAAGAACGTGGATTGTATTCAAATGAGAAAATCTTCACTCAGTTGTATTACTTCGCAAGGCTTAAGGGAACTGACAGGAGAAACGCAAGGCAGAACGTTCGATATTGGCTAGACCGCTTTGACCTCGCAAAATACAAGAACAGAAAATTGTCGACTTTGTCCAAGGGATTGAGACAAAAAGTACAAATAATTTCCGCACTTTTGAATGACCCTGATGTTTTGGTTTTGGACGAGCCTTTTTCAGGGCTTGACCCAATCAATGCCCACGAATTGAAATTGGCAGTGGGGGAATTTATTCAAAACCAAAAAATAGTAATATTTTCCAGTCATTTGATGAGTTATGTAGAGGAATTTTGCAGAGATATTTGCATAATAGAAGAAGGTAGAATAATTTTGAATGGCGACGTCAATGAAATAAAACATTCTATGGCGGAAAAAAAGATGTTGTTGAATGCAAATAATATGGGGATTTGGGAGTTAAAAGAACTATTAGAGGCAAATAATTTTATCTATCCAGATGCAGTTGTAAGAGAGTTCAAGCTTTTGGTGAGACTCACTGAAAATGTCACAAAGGAAGATATTTTAGAGTTTATGATGCTCAACCAAATCGACATAAATTGCTTTAGCCAGTATGAACCAAGTTTACAAGATGTTTTTGTGTCAAAGGTTGGTGTTAGAGAATAATGAAAAAATTTAATAGAGTATTTAATTTCGAATTTAACTCAATAATTAGACACAATTCGTATTTGATATCGACATTGGTAATAGCGTTGTTGGTTTTTGCGTTGACATTTTTGCCTAGATTTATCCCGAATTTTTTGGGCAATAGAAATTTTTCTGTAAATCAAAATGCAACGATAGATTTGAACACGTTGACATTCAAGAATACTTGCATTTACTCAAAAGATTCCAGCATCGATGTAAATTATTTGAAGACGATAATGGGACTAAAAGATACTGATGTAAAAAATTCAGAAAACGAAGTAGTTGAATCGGTAGAAAAAGGCGATTACAACATAGGATTTGTGATTGACAACACCAAAAAATTTGATTCATTCATCAAAAACAAAGAGTTTATGGATGACCATTCAGAAAGATTCACAAAAACACTGGAAAAATACAATTATGACAAAAGCCTCATAGACAACGGCGTAAATCCAGAATTAATTGAGAAAAATTCAAAAGCAAAAATCAGCTTTTCGGAAAAAGTTTTGAACAGAGATAGATCGCACTCATTCGTTTTCTCAATTGTATTTGTAATTCTTTTTGATATGATGATTTTGTTCTACGGAAGCGTAATGAGCAACAATATTTCAAGAGAAAAAAAAGACAAGACGATAGAAGTGCTCTTGTCATCGGCAAAATCGAGTGTTTTTGTGCTTGGAAAGCTACTAAGTTCGGCGCTTCTGGGAATAATGCAGTATTTTGTGTTCATAATTTCAGGGATACTTGGAATATTTATCAATAAAAAATTCTATCCAGAAGGAATTTGGACATTTTTCACAAATACTTTGAGCGTTAAATTTCTGTTGACAATAGCTTTGTTCGTGGTTTTTGGATTTATTTTGTATTTGATATTGTTCCAAATAATCGGATTATCAGTAAAAAGAACCGAGGACATCAATTATCTAATAGTACCGATATTTTTGGTGCTAGTGGGATTGTTTTTTGTAATAGTAAATTCACTCGGAAAAGAAAGTGACATTTTGATAAAAATTTTATCTTTCGTTCCATTTTCATCTGCGATATTAATGCCAGTGAGGTTTTTAATCAGCGATGTCAAATTGTTGGAAATTGGAATATCATTTGCTTTAATGATTGTAGTAATCGCAATAATGCTTATGAAATCAATCAAAATGTATAAAAAAAGTGCTATGGAAAACATAGATTAGTGTTGACAAAACAAAAAAACAATGATAATATACTACTGAAACAATTTGATAATTATCTTATTAAGAGAAGTGGAGGGAATGGGCCCGACGAAACTCAGCAACCTATTTAATTAGGTGCTAAATCCCACAGGATTATCCTGAAAGATAAGTTTACATATCCTTACCTTTTGGGTGAGGATTTTTTTATGGAGGTATTAATGAAAAATGTATTTTTAACATCAGAATCAGTAACTGAAGGTCACCCAGACAAAGTCTGTGACCAAATTTCAGATGCGATTTTGGATGCAATCATAACCCAAGACAAAAACGCCAGAGTTGCTTGCGAAACTTGTTCAACAACTGGATTAGTGATGGTAATGGGAGAAATAACTACAACAAGCTATGTTGACATAAGACAAATAGTTAGAAAAACTTTGGCAGAAATTGGATACGACAACGCAGATTACGGAATTGATGCGAGAACTTGTGCAATCATAACTTCATTGGAGGAACAATCTTCAGACATTGCACAAGGAGTTAACGAATCCGAAGAGTACAAAGGAAATAAATCAGACGAATACGATATGTACGGAGCAGGAGACCAAGGAATGGTGTTCGGTTACGCAACAAATGAAACAGAATCAGGTTTGCCATTGCCATTGGAATTATCACACAAATTGGCGAGAAGACTTGCGACAGTAAGAAAAGAAAAAATCTTGAACTATTTGAGACCGGATGGCAAAACACAAGTAACTGTAGAATACGAAAACGACGTTGCCAAAAGAATTGAAGCCATCGTAGTTTCAACACAACACGACCCAGACGTTGATTATGAACAATTAAAAGAAGACATCAAAAGAGAAGTTATATTGAAAGTAGTCGACAAATCAATGATTGATGAAAACACAAAATTCTTTATCAACCCAACTGGAAAATTCGTAATCGGAGGACCAATGGGAGATGCCGGACTAACTGGAAGAAAAATAATCGTAGACACATACGGTGGATTCTGCAACCACGGCGGCGGAGCATTTAGTGGAAAAGACCCTACAAAAACAGACAGGTCAGCTGCTTACTTCGCAAGATATATAGCCAAAAATGTCGTAGCAGCAGGACTTTGCGACAAGTGTGAAGTGGGATTCTCATACGCAATCGGAGTTGCAAAACCAATCAGTATGTTCATAAATACATTTGGAACAAATAAAATCGAAGAAGAAAAAATCGTTGAAGCTATAAACGAAAACTTCGATGCAAGACCAAAAGCTATTATCGACAAATTGGATTTACAAAGACCAATTTACAGAGACGTAGCAAGCTATGGACATTTCGGACGAAATGATTTGGACTTGTCTTGGGAAAAATGCGATAAAGCAGAAGCATTGAAGAAATATCTATAAAACAAAAATCAGTGAATGTTGAAATATTTCACCACTCACTGATTTTTTTTGCGACAAAAAAAGATAGCTAAAAATTAGCTATCTGAATATGTATGGCGGGAAATGGTAGGAATCGAACCTACCCGGGCAGCTCTTAACTACCTGAGACGGTGTTGAAGACCGCAGGGCACACCAGCACCCATCAATTCCCAAATACTTAAATATTATATCAAAAATTTCACTTAATTACAAACTAATTACGAATTTTTTATTGAAAAAATTTGTACAAATTGAACTGACAATTAAATTTGATATTTCATATTACTCAAAATGCCAGTTCAATTTGCGAAGTTAAAATCAACTACTTAAAATCTTTTATTTTTACTCTGTCATTTTCAATTCTCTTAGTGAATCCTTTTATATCCAAAGTTTCCAACAAAGTGATGGCGCTTTTTCTGGAAATATCCAAAGCATCCTTCAATTGTTTTACATTCAAAGTTTTGTTGTTTTTAAAATGTTCATCAACAGTTTTTATAAATTTGTCGTAACATTTTTTTGAAATCAAGAAATTATCTCGTAAAATAACGACATCTTTTTGCAACAAAATTCCGAGGATGGTCTTGTCTTTTTGATTGTGAACTACATTTTCAATCTTAAACAACTTGTCGAATTGATTTTGGCAAATATCTTGAAGCATTTTCTTTCTGATTTTTTCGTCTTCATCACTCAACATAACCTTGTGGGACTTACTCGAAATAATTCCAGCTTCTTCCATCAAAATCTCTTGGTCAATTAAATCTTTTATCATAAAATTGAAGAAAGTCCTGTCATCGTCTAGTTGAAGTTTTTTGAGAAGCTCTTCCTTGTTAATTCCGGGCAACAGTGGATTTGTCTTATGGAATGATATTACAAACATTTTTAATTTTCCTAAAAGCTTAAGATAAGAATTTTTCTCCAAAACTTTATCGTTTCGAATGACAACCTTGTCTTCTTGTCTCAAATTCTCTAACTCTGCTAAAACTTTATCCTTCGATTCTGATGAATAAAATACCAAATCATCAATTTTGGTTGGATAAATCTCGTCTTCCAAATAATTCAAAATAATATCTTTTATTTTTCCTTCTTCTTTAATTTTGAGATTTTCGATTATTTCCTCATCAAACAACTTGTGTTTTCTAACCGAGCCATCGATAATAATACCCCCACCAATTGTCACTTGTGGCGAAAATTGTCTCAAAATAAATGGGTCAGAAGTTTTTGCGTAAATTTTTTCTTCAAGCCTTATTTGAACTAAAGCCTGAGTTCCAGGTTGTATAATTTGCTTGTCAAGAGGAACAACTCTGCCGAAAATCTCCTTTGTACCATGGAAAATTCTAACTCTGTCCCAGTGGTTAAGGGGCGATGCACTTTCGAGCAGTGTCAATCTAACATCAATCATATTAAAAGGCTTCAATGAATTTTTCTTGGCAATAATATAACCACGTTCAATCTCGTCTAAATTCAAGTTAATGTTCAACGCAACTCTCTGAGATGGGTGAGCGACATTGGCATTTTTATTGTGAACTTGAATGTTTTTGATGTTAATATCTCTCTCCAAAGGATAAATATAAGAATCTCCTTTGTAAATATCGCCATCCAAAAGAGTTCCGGTTACAACTGTGCCGATTCCTTTTACATTGAATTTTCTATCTATATTGAGTCTGTAATCTCTTTCGGCGTGCTTTTCTTTCAATTTTTTTGATTCAGAATCTATCATTTGAATCAAATTGTCAATTCCTCTTTTAGAAACAGAATCCACTTCACAAATAGGACAATTTTCTAAGAAAGTTCCCTTGACCAAATTTTTTACCTGTTCGATGGTTTTTTCTGTTTCTTCGTCAGTTGCCAAATCTCTTTTTGTCAAGACGACAATTCCCTCTGTTTTATTTAAAAATCTCAGTATGTCTAAATGTTCAACCGTTTGAGGCATAACACCTTCCTTACAGTCAACGCAAAGAAGAATCATATCCATTCCAAAAGTACCAGTCATCATATTTTTTACAAATTTTTCGTGTCCTGGAACGTCGATTATTCCAGCTCTTTGACCACTTGGAAGGTCAAAATAGCTAAAGCCCAAATCAATTGAAATTCCTCTCTTTTTTTCTTCCGGTAGCCTGTCAGTACTATTTCCGGTTAAAGCTTTTATTAATGTAGTTTTTCCGTGATCAATATGGCCAGATGTACCTATAATAAAATCCATATAACCTCCAATTATTATTTAAAAATATTTTACTATTGAATATTATACCATAATCCGTTATATTTTACTAAATATAAGGAAATTATTTTCACGTTATTTTCACGATAACAATTTAATTTAATAAATGATAAATAAAAAATGAATAAGCGAATAAGTACTGTAGAATTTAGTGATATATTTTTATCAAAACGATACATAAAAAAGGAAATATATACATAGTAATATGCGCAAAACAGCACTTAAAGAAATTGATAATGAATATTAATAAACATTTTAATGAAAATATTAATTTACTTTAAGTAAGATAAGTGATATAATAAAAATTGTAAAAAGTAAATTTTATAATATCGTTATAGGAAAACATTTTTATAGGAGGGTATATGAGTTTTACATTTGACTTAAAAGAACATGCTTCACAAGTCGAAGAATTTCGTGAATTTGTTAGAAGCAAGAAGGATATCAAAGGTCCTTTAATGCCTGTATTACAACATGCACAGGATGAATTTGGATATTTGCCAAAGGAAATCATTACTACTATTTCAAAAATATTAGAAATTCCTTTGTCGGAAATTTATGGTGTTATAACATTTTATGCACAGTTTTCATTGATTCCAAAAGGTAAATACGACATTCAAGTTTGTGAGGGGACTGCTTGTTATGTAAAGGGCTCGCAAAAGGTATCTGAAAAACTACAGGAACTGTTGAACATTCCAGAAGGAAGCACAACAGAAGACCAAAAATTTTCCATCTCACCTTGCAGATGCGTTGGATTGTGTGCACTGGCTCCGGTTATTGTTATTAATGGAGATGTTTATGGAAAGGTAGAAGTTAAAGAACTAAAATCTATTATTGAAAAGTATAATTAATTAGGGGTTTATTATGAATATACAAGAACTTAATAAAATAAGAGATAAGTATGCACTAAACATTAAAATGCGTGAACTTGTTAAAGACAAGATTTATGTAGAGCATACTAATCCAAACGAAAAACAGATAGTTGTTTGTGGCGGAGCTGGTTGTGAAGCTACGGGAGCAAAATCTTTAGTGGAAGAATTTAAAAAGTACATTGAAGAAGAAAAAATAGAAAATGTTGTAGTTGTTCCGGTTGGCTGTATTGGACTTTGCGAAACTGGCCCAAATGTTGTTGTCTATCCAGAAGGGATTTTCTACACGAGGGTTAAATTATCTGATGTTAAAAATATAGTCGACAAATCTATCGTAGGTGACGAAGTTGCAGAGGATGTCGTTTACGAAAATGCAAAACAAGATGGAAAAATCTTAAAATACAATTCAGTTGATTTCTATGACAAACAATACAAAATTGCTCTTAGAAATGTAGAAAAAATTCAATTAGAATCTTTGAATGAATATATTGGTGCGGATGGTTATCAAGCATTACATAAAGCCATTTTTGATTTAGACCAAAAAGAAATAATTGAAGAAATGAAAAAATCTGGATTAAGAGGTCGTGGTGGAGCAGGTTTCCCTACAGGAAGAAAATGGGAATCAGCTTACAGAGTTGAAAACAATCAAAAATACGTTATTTGTAATGCAGACGAAGGTGACCCGGGAGCATTTATGGACAGAGCTATCCTTGAAGGAGACCCTCATTCTGTATTGGAAGGAATGGCTATTTGTGGTAGAGCAATTGGCGCAAATCAAGGTTTCATTTACGTAAGAGCAGAATACCCTATCGCAGTTAAAAGACTTAGAATAGCTATCAAACAAGCAAAAGAAATGAATCTTTTGGGAGATAATATTTTTGGCTCTGACTTCTCGTTTGACATAGAATTGAGATTGGGTTCAGGAGCATTTGTTTGTGGTGAGGGTACTGCGTTGATGGAATCAATCGAAGGTAGACGTGGAATGCCGCGTACTAAAATCTTCAGAACTGCTGAAAAAGGATTGTGGGGCAAACCTACTGTAATCAACAACGTTGAAACTTTTGCCAATGTTCCAGCAATCATGTATAGAGGAGCTGATTGGTTTACAAGTTTCGGTACGAAAGGTTCACCGGGAACAAAAGTATTTGCATTAGGTGGTAAAGTTGTTAATACTGGATTGGTTGAAGTACCAATGGGTTCAACTTTAAGAGAAATAATTTTTGATATTGGTGGAGGCATCAAAGGCGGCAAAAAATTCAAGGCTGTTCAAACAGGTGGTCCATCAGGTGGCTGTATTCCAGAAGAATATTTGGACACTCCAGTTGACTTTGAGTCTCTTGGTGAAATAGGCTCAATCATGGGTTCAGGTGGAATGATTGTAATGGACGAAGATGATTGTATGGTTGACATTGCGAGATTCTTCTTAGAGTTTACTGTTGATGAATCGTGTGGTAAATGCGTTCCGTGTCGTGAGGGAACTAAGAGAATGCTTGAAATATTGGAAAAAATAACTTCCGGAAACGGAGAAGATGGAGATATTGAAGCATTGGAAGACTTATGTGACACAATAACTTGTGCATCGCTTTGCGGTCTTGGACAAACAGCTCCAAATCCTGTTATTTCTACATTGAAGTATTTCAGAAATGAATATGAAGCTCATATCTATGACAAAAAATGTCCAGCTCACGCTTGTAAGTCTCTTCTTTCTTATGAAATTACTGACAAATGTATAGGTTGTACAAAGTGCGCAAAGAATTGTCCGGTAAATTGTATTGAAGGAGCTGTTAGAAAACAACATATTATAGACAAATCTCAATGTATAAAATGTGGTAATTGTGAATCTGTTTGTCCAGTTCATGCAGTAGTTAGGAGATAGATAAAATGATTACTGTAACTATTGATGGAAAAGTTATTCATACTGATAAGCCGAAATTTATAATTGAATTGGCCAGAGAAAATGGAATTGACATTCCAAATTTATGTTATGACAAGAATTTAGATGTTGTCAGTGCTTGCAGGCTTTGTCTAGTTGAAATCGAAGGCAGTAAGAAGCTAATGACTGCTTGTTCAACGCTTGCAAAAGACAATATGGTTGTTCATACAAAAACCGATAGATTAATCAAACACAGACAGAGGATTCTTCAATTGCTATTGGATTCTCATCCGAATGATTGCTTGACATGTCAAAAATCAGGAGAATGTCAACTGCAAAAGTATTCTTATGAATACGGAGTTAGATTTAGAGAACATAACGGAGCAAGGAGAGAAAAACTCGTTGATAATTCATCCCCGTACATTGTTAGAGATGATAGCAAGTGTATTTTGTGTGGCAAATGCGTCAGAACTTGTAGCGTTATGGACGATAGAAAAATTCTCAACTTCTCGAACAGAGGATATGAAACTAGAATTAATTTAGACGTAAATGACACGTTTGAATCTTCATACTGTATATCTTGCAACAGATGTGTTGTGGCTTGTCCTGTAGGTGCTCTTATGGACAAGAGAGCGATGAATTTGGGAAGAAATTGGGAATTAGAAACTAAAAAAGTACAATGCAAAGTGTGTGAATATGGTTGTGAGTTTGAAGTTCTAAAGAGAAATGGCAAAAATATTGCACTTAGAGCATCTCAGCCTGACAATGGAAGACCACTTTGTTTGAAGGGTAGATTGACAACGGAATTATTGAATGTTGACAATCCAAAGACTCCTTATAAGAAAATCGGCGGAGAGTTTGTTGAATCAAGCTGGACTGATGTTTTGGGAATGAATAAAATATTGAAGAAACTTGAACAAATAAAGGGAAAATAGGAGAGATAAAATGAAAAGAGAACAATTGATTTCTATAATTGATGAAGCTGTTAATAGAGAAGATGATTCATATACTTTCTACAAACTTGCAGCAGAAAAGGCACAAGATACTCAAACAAAAAGTTTGTTTGAGAGACTTAGCAACGAAGAATTAAAGCACAAAGATTATTTGGAAAAATTCCTTCAAACAAAAGCTAACACTATCAAAATCGACGACAGTGAAGATTACAATTTATCACAAGAAATCGAACGCCCTAGAATGACAACTGAAATTAATTTTACAGATGCTATAAAATTAGCGATTAAAAGAGAAGAAGAAGCTATGCAAATGTACGCAGACATAGCTAATTCTTGTTTGGATGAGGCTGAAAAGGGTATTTTTGAAGGATTGTCAAAAATGGAGAAAAGACACAAAACTGAATTAGAGGAAATGTTCTTAAACGTAGGATTTAACGAAGTTTGGTAGGTGAATTATGTTAAATATAAATATTGATGGTATTGATATTCAGGTTGAAGAAAATACCACTGTATTACAAGCGGCGAATAAAGTTGGGATAGATATCCCGACGCTATGCCATGACAAATACCTAAGTGAATTTGGCGGTTGTAGAATGTGTCTTGTAGAAATTGAAGGTTCAAGAAAGCTTCAAACATCATGTTCTACAATGGTAAAAGATGGTATGGTCGTAAAGACAGAAACCGATAGATTAGTAAAAACAAGACAAAACATTCTGAAACTTTTGATGATGAATCACCCAAAAGATTGTTTGACTTGTCCAAAAGTTGGAAGTTGTAGATTACAAGATTTGTGCTACAGATATGGAGTTAAAAATCCTGAAGTTTTAGGAAAATATGGAAATTATGACATTGCGGTACAAAATCACGAAATTGATGACAGTAATCCTTTAATATTTAGAGACCAAAATAAGTGTATATTGTGCGGGAAATGCGTAAGAGTTTGCGAAGAGGTACAATGCACGCATACTATTGATTTTAAAAACAGAGGATTTGAGTCTTACATTTCAACAGCTTTTGATTTGCCTTTGACAAAAGACAATTGTCGTATGTGTGGTCAATGTATAAGCGTATGTCCAACAGGTGCTCTTATCAACAAACAACTTAAAAATTCAAGACCATGGGAAGTTAAGAAAGTGAGAACAACTTGCCCATTCTGTGGTACTGGTTGCCAATTTAATTTGGTTGTAAAAAATGGAAAAGTGCAAGGGGTCGAACCATGTGATGGTTATGTAAATCAAAATTCACTTTGCATTAAAGGTCGTTTTCACACGGATATGATTCACTCAGATGAAAGATTGACTTCACCGTTGATAAGAAAAAATGGTGAATTGGTTGAGTGCTCATGGAATGAAGCAATAGGATATGTTGGAAATAAATTGAGAGAAATCAAGTTGAAATACGGTCCAGATGCTATTGCCGGTTTGAGTTCTGCAAGGTGTACGAACGAAGACAACTTTGTGTTCCAAAAAATGATGAGAGCGGCGATTGGCACGAACAATGTCGATCACTGTGCGAGAACCTGACACGCTCCAACAGTTGCAGGTCTTGCAGCTACACTAGGAAGTGGAGCCATGACAAACTCTATCGAAGAAATTCTGAGTGCAGAATTGTTATTTGTCATTGGTTCAAACACAACAGTTGCTCATCCTATTATTGGTAATAAGATGAAGCAAGCAGTCAAAAATGGAACTAAGCTAATTGTTGTAGATCCAAGAAGAACTGATTTAGCAGAAGAAGCAGATATTTGGTTGAGATTAAATCCTGGTACTGACGTATTTTTGTTGAATGCGATGATGAAAGTTATCATTGAAGAAGGATTAGAAGCGAAAGATTATATTGAAGCTCGTGTAGAAAACTTTGAAGGTTTGAAAAAAACTGTAATGAAATACAATTTGGAAGATGCTGAAAAAGTTACAGGAGTAGACAAGGAATTAATCAGAAAAGCTGCTTTGATGTATGCTACAACTACAAAAGCTGGTATATTCTACACGCTAGGCATCACTGAGCACACTCATGGTACAGAAAATGTAATGAGTTTAGCAAATTTGGGAATGTTAACAGGTCACGTTGGAATTGAATCAGGAGGAATAAATCCTATAAGAGGTCAAAACAACGTACAAGGTTCTTGTGACTTGGGAGCTTTGCCAAACACATATCCGGCTTACGCAAAAGTTACAGACCCAAAAGCTCGTGAGTTTTTCGAAAGCGTATGGAAAACACCATTGAGTCCAAATTTAGGATATCAAATTCCAGAAATGTTTAATCAAGCAGTTAAGGGGAATTTGAAAGCAATGTATATTATGGGTGAAGATCCTGTTTTGTCAGATCCAGACGCAAATCACGTAAAGAAAGCGTTGAACAATTTGGAATTATTGGTAGCACAGGATATATTCCTTTCTGACACGGCAAAATTGGCTGACGTTGTATTCCCAGCAACTTGCTATGCGGAAAAAGATGGAACGTTCACTAACACAGAAAGAAGAGTCCAAAGAGTTAGAAAAGCTGTAGAAGCTCCTGGACAAGCTAGAAATGACTGGTCAATTTTGTGCGATGTGTCCAAGATTATCAATCCTAACGTAAACTTTGATTACGATACAAGCGAAGATGTTTTTGAAGAAATGAGAGTAACTATGCCAAGTTACAGAGGAATGACTTACGAAAGAATCGACAAAACTGGATTACAATGGCCATGTCCTACAACTTCTCATCCTGGTACGAAATATCTTCACAAGGGAATTTTTGCTAGAGGCAAAGGTCAAATGATGGAAATAGATTATAGACCATCTGAAGAATTGCCATGCGAAGAATATCCAATGTTATTGAGCACAGGAAGAATGTTATATCACTACAATATCACTACAAGATATTCAAAAGATTTGGAAGATGTAAGTCCTTACGAACTTGCAGAAATTAATCCGGTCGATGCAGAAAGATTGGGCGTAAAAGATTTGGACACAGTAAGAGTCACATCGAGAAGAGGAAGTGTTGTAACTCGTGTTGTTGTCACAGATAAAGTTTTACCTAATATGCTATTTATGACATTCCATTACAGAGAATCTCCAGTAAATGAATTGACATCAGACCATTTCGATCCAATAACAGGAACTGGCGAGTACAAAGTATGTGCTATTCGTGTAGAAAAAGTTGATTTACATCCAGACAATGAACATAAAATTCAAAGGTTCGTCAATATGGTAAATCTCGTTTCTGAAAAGGATAAAAAAGTAATATAAACACACATCAAAAAATCCCAGATTTAAAAAATCTGGGATTTTAATATTTCAGTATTTATTTCAGAATTTGTTGAATAATTTCCAGTAATTTGTCGTTTGATTTTTCATCTAAGATACAAAATCTGAAGAAATATTCGTTCAAATTATTAAAAGAACTACAGTCTCTTATAATTAGTGTATAAGGGATTAATTTCTCCCTTAATTCGTGAGCTGTAATTTTTTTGTCCAAAATTTCCACTAATACAAAATTAGATTCTGATGGGTAAACTTTCAAACAATCAATTTTACTCAAATAAGAGATCATTTTGTTTTTTTCTTTATTGATATATTCGAACACTTTTTTGTGATAGGTCGTATCGGTGAACATCTCTGTTCCGAGAATTTCCGCAAATATATTTATATTCCACAAATTTGTGTTTTTTGTAATCTCATCATATAGGTTTTTGTTGCCGATTATTCCATACCCAAGCCTAATTCCCGCTGCGGCAAAAAACTTTGATGTGGAGCGCAGAACCAACAAATTGTCAAATTTTTTAGTCAATTCTATAGAGGAATAAGTGGAGACATCTGAAAATTCAACGTAAGTTTCATCAATCATAAAATAACAATCACACGAATTTATTATACGCTCTATTTCTCTGTTGTTGAGTGCGAATCCAGTTGGGTTATTAGGATTTGTGAGCACAACTAGTTCCACATTGTTTTCTTTAATTAAATTGATTAATTTTTCTGAATTTATCGAAAAATCATCGTTTTTGTTCAAATCATAAGAGATTATATTTGCGTTTATTTTTTTTAGTTCGTTTTCGTATTCTGAGTAACTTGGGTTAAATATTAGTGCATTTTTAGGATTTATCAAGGATATGAATGATGAAATCAAATTAGTAGTTCCAGATGTTAGTATTATGTTGTCTCTGGAAATATGAGTGTATTTTTCGATTGATGAAAGTAAATCATCGTAGTTTGGGTCAGGATACACTCCGACTTTGTTCAAATTTTGAGTAAGCTTTTTCATTGCTTTTGGGCTTGGACCCAATGGATTGACGTTTGAACTAAAATCTTTTATGTCATCAATACTAAAACCGTATTTTTTTTGAATCTCAAAAAGATTTGCTCCGTGAGTTGATTTCATAAAATTCTCCTTTTAAAAAACTTATAAAATGTTAATTCCCCTTGTTTTATCCAATAATATAGAAATAGATTCTTCTCTGTTGATGTGGTGAATAAACTCGCTCATAAGTTCGCTCATATCAACTGCGTGGAACCAGTCTTTGTTTTTGATGTCATCAGGTACATAAGTTAGGTTTGTAGAATATACCGCATCTATGTATCCTTCTTTGTGCATTTGGTCAAACTTTGAAGCCCCTTCAGTGAACAACGCAAAACTTACTGCACAGAAAATTCTGTTTGCTTTTTGTTCTTTTAATTGTTTTGCTATGTCAATTACAGAACCACCAGATGCAATCATATCATCTACTATTAGGATGTCTTTGCCTTCGACTTCGCGTCCGATGTATTTGTGTTCTATTATTGGATTTTTTCCGTTAACTACTTTTGTGTAGTCACGTCTTTTGTAGAAAAGACCGATATCTTGTTTCAAAATGTTTGAATAGTAGATTGCTCTATCCATAGCTCCTGTGTCTGGAGAGATTATTATCAATCCTTTTTTGTCTAATTCTTCAGAAGTGATTTTTTCGTTTTCCAAGAATTTAGTTACTATTTCAGCTGTTGGATAAATGTTTTCAAATGTCATTAGTGGAATGGCGTTTTGTACGTTAGGGTCATGAACGTCAAATGTGTAGATTCCATCTACTCCCATCGATTCTAATTCTTGAAGTGCCATAGCACAGTCTAGGGATTCTCTCGATTTACGTCTGTGTTGACGTGACGAATACAAAAGAGGCATCATAACATTGATACGGGAAGCTTTTCCGTTTATTGCTGAGATAACTCTTTTTATGTCTTGGAAATGTTCATCTGGACTTATTATGGTTTGTTCGCCAAACATATTGTATTTCATTCCGTAATTTCCGACGTCTGATATTATAAGAACATCTCGACCTCTTACAGATTCGTCGATTGTAACTTTACCTTCACCATTGCTGAATCTCGATTCAGTTATTTTCAATAAATAACTTCTTGTTGCACCGTTTTTTTTCATTAAAAGTTCATCAACTTCTTTTGCCAAACCTTCAATGTTTTTCATAGCTATAATTCCTAGTTCTCCGTATGGAAACTCTTCAAATTTTGATTCTGACATAAGTCCTCCTTGAATATCACTTTATATATAAAGAATATCACAAAAAAATGGCGCGTTCAAATTTAAATAAATTGATGATTTTTGATATAATTTTAGAGAAAGGTGTTTTGTTTATGAAAAGTATTGACGACGAAAAATTTATGATTGAGGCAATCAATCAGGCAAAAATTGCATATGATTTGAACGAAGTTCCCGTTGGATGTGTCATTGTAAAAAATAAAAAAATTATTGCAAAAGCTTACAACAGTGTTGAAAAAGATAATAACGCATTGATGCATGCGGAAATCAAAGCTATAAACGAAGCATCCCAGGTGATTAAAAATTTCAGATTAGATGGTTGCACGATGTATGTGACGTTGGAGCCTTGCGTGATGTGCACGGGGGCGTTGGTTTACAGTAGAATTTCCAGGATAGTATTTGGCTCTTATGATAAAAAAAGAGGGGCTTGCGGGTCGTTAATGTCACTTAACAATTACGAAGGGCTCAATCACAAGATAGAAGTTGAAAGCATTATGCAGGATGAATGTTTGGATTTGTTGCAGAGTTTTTTCAGGAGGATTCGTGAAGAAAATAAAGATAAATAGATTGAGTGATTATTTAAGACAAACATATAAGACTAAATTGTACAAGTTGCCGCTGGACGGTGGTTTTAGTTGTCCTAATAGAGTGAAATCAAATGGCTGTATATTTTGCTCTGAAAGTGGTTCGGGAGAGTTCACGTTTAAGGATTATTCAATAAAAGAGCAAGTGGATTTGCAAATCAAAAGACTCTCAGAAAAGAAAAAAGCGGAAAAATTTATTGCGTATTTTCAATCGTTCACCAACACATTTAAACCTGTAAATGAACTAGAAAAATTATATTACGACGCGATTGACAACGAAAATGTTTTGGTGTTGGACATCGCTACAAGATGCGACTGCTTAGACGATGATAAAATAAAACTTTTGGTTGAATTAAATAAAAAAGTTGACGTGTGGGTTGAGATGGGGCTTCAATCCACAAAAGAGTCGACTGTGAAATTAATCAATCGAGCATTCGACAATAATTTGTACTTTGATATGGCGGATAAACTTATGGACAATGGTATTAAAGTTATCTCCCATATTATTGCAGGCCTTCCGTTTGAAAAAGAGGAGGATTTTTTAAATAGCGTATATCAAACGCAAAGGCATAATATTTGGGGGATTAAAATTCATTCATTATATATACAAACAGATTGCAGATTGTACGATTATTATCAGAAAAACCCCTTCAAGATTTTGACGATGGATGAATACACTGATTGGGTAGTCGACAGTTTTAAAATATTAAACGAAAATACTGTTGTTCACAGAATGACAGGTGACGCATTTAAACCCAAGCTTTATCTTCCTAAATGGTCTTGTGATAAATTAAAAGTTATTTCACAGATTAATAGAAAAATTAAAACATATAATAACTAATTAGTTGAACTTTTTTCAAATTTGCAATATACTAACTAGATATAGAATTTGGAGGGAATAGTGCAATGAAAATCCACATGGGATTGGATGTAGGTTCTACTACAGTCAAGCTTGTAATAATAGATAAAGATTTTAATATTTTGTACCAAGAATATACAAGGCATCGTTCTGATATCGAAGAAACTACCAAAAATGTTCTCAAAAAAGCATACGAAAGTCATCCTGAATTTAAAAACAGTGACTGCACTATTATGGTTACTGGAAGTGGTGGAATGTATGTTGAGGATAATTTAAATATAGAATTTATTCAAGAAGTGGTAGCCGGCACGACTGCTATAAAAAAATATATCCCCAATGCTGATGTAGCGATTGAACTTGGCGGCGAAGACAGTAAAATAACATACTTAAAAGGAAATGTAGAACAGCGTATGAACTCCATCTGTGCAGGAGGAACGGGAGCATTCATCGACCAAATGGCCTCTTTGTTGAAAACAGATGCGGCGGGTTTGAATGAGCTTTCAAAAAATCACAAAAAAATTTTTTCAATCGCAAGTAGATGTGGAGTATATGCCAAGACTGATATACAAGCTCTTATAAATCAAGGGGCAACAAAGGAAGATATGGCGGTTAGCGTGTTTCAATCCGTTGTGAACCAAACAATTTCGAATCTCGCTTGTGGAAGACCTATTCAGGGAAATATTGTTTTTTTGGGAGGACCTCTTTATTTTTTATCTGAATTGAGAAATAGATTTGTCACTACATTAGATGACGGAGTAAATACATTTTACAGCCCTGAAAATGCACAAGTTTTTGTAGCGTTGGGAGCTGCAATATCATCAATGGATGGCAAATTAGTGAAGTACGAAGATTTGTTAAACAGACATTACGAGAAAAAACTAGAATCATCGGAAGAATTAAACCTTGAAGCTTTATTTAAAAATGATGAAGAAAAATCACAGTTTTACATAAATCATAAAAAATCAAACGTGAAATTCAAAAATATTGACGAAGTTCAGGGAAACTTATACATTGGCATTGATGCGGGTTCAACAACTAGTAAAATTGTAGTGATTGATGAAGATTGTAATATTGTTTATGATTTTTATGCGAATAATCAAGGTAATCCACTGGATTTAGTAAAAGAACAAATATCTGTGATTTATTCAAAATTGAACAAAAATCAAAAAATTGCAGGCACAGGAATAACTGGCTATGGTGAGGATTTTATCAAACAAGCATTGTCGGTCGATTTCGGAGAGGTTGAAACAATAGCACACTTGACTGCTGCGAGATATTTTGACCCGAAAGTTGATTTCGTTTTGGATATAGGCGGACAGGATATGAAAGCAATGCACGTAAAAGATGGAATAATTGACTCTATTCAATTAAACGAAGCGTGTTCTTCTGGTTGCGGTTCGTTTATCGAGACATTTGCCCACAGTCTGAACCTAAGCGTACAAGAATTTCAACAAAAAGCTCTCGAATCAGAAAATCCGGTTGATTTAGGGTCAAGATGCACTGTTTTTATGAACTCAAAGGTAAAACAAGCGCAAAAAGAAGGCGCTAGCGTAAGTGATATAGCAGCAGGGCTTTGCTATTCAGTAATCAAAAATGCCATTCAAAAAGTAATCAAGCTAAGAGATCCATCAAAATTAGGAGAACATATAGTCGTTCAAGGTGGAACATTCTATGGAGATGCGATATTACGAGCATTCGAAAAAATAACAGGGAAAGTTCCAACAAGGCCTAATATATCTGGACTTATGGGAGCTATGGGAATGGCACTTTTATCAAAGGAAAAATCGACGGGATATTCTACGATTTTGTCACAAGATGAACTTGAAAAATTTGATTACACACAAGAGCAATCAGAGTGTAAATACTGCTCGAACCATTGCAAATTGACCATAAACAAATTTGCAAACGGAAAAAATTTCGTGACAGGAAATAGATGTGAACGTGGAGCTGGAATTATTCTCGACAAAAAAGACAAATTACCAAATTTGTACGATTACAAAAACATGAGATTATTCAGGTACACAAGTTTGCCAAAAGAAAAATCAAAAGCGACAGTTGGCATTGCCAGAGTCTTGAATATGTATGAAAATTATCCTTTCTGGCACACTTTCTTCACTAATTTAGGATACAGAGTTGTGTTGTCATCGAAATCATCCAGGAAAATCTACGAAAAGGGAATCTCAACTATAACAAGCGAAACTTGTTGCTATCCTGCGAAATTAGTTCATGGACACATCGAAGATTTACTTGAAAAAAACGTAGATATTATATTTTATCCATCGGTTTTTTACGAAAAAAAAGAGTACGACAAGGCCAATAATCACATCAATTGTCCTGTGGTTACGGGATATCCCGAGGTGATAAAAAACAACGTCGATAAAATCAAAAATGTAAAATACTTCAATCCTTTCATTTCTTTCCAAGATAAGGACAAATTGAAAAAAAGACTAATAGAAGAATTAAAAGAATTGAAAATAGCAGACAAGGAAATATCTAACAGTGTTGACAGAGCTTGGGACGAACTCGAAAAATACAGAAGAGATGTAAAAATCGAAGGCAAAAAAGCTCTAGTGAAACTGAGAGAAATGAAAAAAAAGGCGATTGTTCTTGCAGGTAGACCTTACCATATTGACTCTGAAATAAACCACGGAATACCAGAACTGATAACATCACTTGGACTAGCCGTTTTGTCAGAAGATTCAATAATTGATTATGACGATGATGTGGACAGCGATTTGAGAGTGTTGGATCAGTGGGTTTACCACTCGAGACTTTACAGAGCTGCTGAAATTGTGGGAAACAACAAGGATTTAGAAATGGTGCAACTAAATTCGTTTGGATGCGGTATAGATGCCGTTACAACTGACCAGGTCAACGAAATTTTATCGGCGAAGGGTAAAATATACACTGTATTAAAAATTGACGAGATAAGCAACTTGGGAGCTGTAAAAATAAGAATACGCTCTTTGATAGAAGCGTTGGAAAAACAAAAATTCGTAGCTAATGTCAAACAATCATATCACGTTGAAAAAGTAGAGTTCACGGAGAAAATGAAGGAGACGTACACGATTTTAGCACCACAAATGGCACCCGATCATTTCGAAATTATGGAGTCACTTCTAAAAAACAGCGGATATAAAATTGAATTTTTGAAAGATGTAAATTCAAAAGTAATAGACGAGGGACTAAAATATGTAAACAACGATGCGTGTTATCCATCAATCACAGTTGTTGGACAAATGATGGAAGCTATAAATTCTGGAAGATACGACACTGATAAATTAGCTCTACTAATGACTCAAACTGGAGGAGCGTGCAGAGCCAGTAACTACGTTGGATTTATAAGAAAAGCTTTGAAAGAAGCGGGATATGAAAAAATTCCGGTAATAGCACTTTCCTGGCAAAAAATCGAAAAAAACGAAGGATTCAAAATATCTCCTTTAGTTTTTCAAAAATTGATAGTGGCTATTTTGTATGGGGATTTGATAATGCGATTGTCAAATTACACAAGAGCTTACGAAAAAGAAAAACAAACAGATATTTTGAAATCCAAATGGATTAAAGAATGCAAAAAAAGAGTTCTGAAATCGAGTAATAAATTTTTCAAAAAAACTGTCGACGAAATCATTGATGATTTTTCTAAAATCGAACTTGACGATACAAATAAACCAAAAGTTGGAATAGTAGGAGAAATTTTAGTAAAATATTTACCTCAAGCTAACAATAATTTACAAATTCTCTTGGAAAAAGAAGGATGCGAAGTTGTTATGCCAGATTTGATAGACTTTGTGTTGTATTGTCTCAGAAATGAATATCACAAGGGAAATTTCTTGTCGAAGTCAAAATTCACAGGATTTATGTGCAATATGGGAGTGAAATTCATAGAACACTACAGAAAATACATTAGAAGTAGATTAAAACAATCAAAATTCACTCATCCACTTACAATTCAACAACTCGAAGATTACGCACAAGAAATTGTATCACTCGGAAATCAATACGGAGAAGGGTGGCTGTTGACTGCTGAAATGATTGAATTAATCCACATCAACGCCAACAATATTGTCTGCATTCAACCATTTGGTTGTCTTCCAAACCACATCACAGGTAAAGGTGTAATAAAAAGGATAAGACAATTGTACCCACAGTCAAATATTATTCCGATTGATTATGACCCAGGAGCAAGCGAGGTTAATCAAATAAACAGAATCAAACTTATGCTTTCACAAGCAAAAGAAAAAATCAAAAATTAATTTTCATAAAAATAAAATTAGTGTACATTTTTATTGTTTTTGATATAATTAAATAAGCGTATGACAAAGCACTGGTTATGCCGAGTGCTTTTTCTATTAATATATGAAAAAATTGGAGGAAAAAATGAAGAAAAGGGCTGTTATTGTCTTTTTTATATCACTAGCATTATTCTTGGGAGGATATTTTGGTGCTGGTAAATTTTTGGGAAGTTTAAAAACAACAGGCTCCGACATTAAAGGCGATGAATTAGGAAAAAACAACGTAATTGAACAAAACATTCCGGATGAATTTTTGTTTGTATTATTGGGAATAGACAAGGAAGTTAGTTCGACAGACCATCAAAGGTCCGATACGATTATGGTGTGCAAAGTCAATTTCAACACAGGGAATGTTGATATACTTTCAATTCCTAGAGATACTCAAATCAGATTGAACGGAAATATCCACAAAGTAAATGCAGCGCACGCTTATGAGGGACCAAAAGGTTCGTTGAAGGCTTTGAGAAATTTGTTGGGATTGGACATTGACTACTACGCAGAGATAAATTTTGACAGCGTAGAGCACATCGTTGATGCAATGGGAGGAGTTGAAGTGGACTCTCCAGTTGAAATCAACGTTGAATCAAGACATATTCACATACCGGTTGGAAAATCGAAACTAAACGGTGACGAGGCGTTGCAATATGTAAGAGCTAGACATCCTTTTGGTGGTTCTGATGAATCCAGAATTAAAAATCAACATTATTTTTTAAAAACATTGTTGAACCAATTGGTTAGTCCTTCTAACATTACAAAATTACCAAAAATGATTGAAATTTTCAAAAAAGATGTTAAGACCAATATTCCTTTAGGGGATATGACGGCGTATTTGACAAAATTGCCAAACTTTTCACCTGACAAAATACACAGCTACATTTTACCGGGCGAGTACAAAGATGATGGAATTAGCTGGTATATCGCTGACAAAGAACAAACATCGGAAATTGTAGACAGATTATTTGCTGAATACAAATTAGATGAACAAACCACTAACGACGAAAACAAAGAAGACAACGAAGACAACAACGAGAATCAAAATAATTAGAGGTTTTGTCTCTTAGGGGGTATATTTGTGGAGAGAAAACAAGAACACATTGAAAATTATTTGAAATCAGAATACAAAGGCAACAATTTGTTGGATTGTATATACCTTGAACACACATCATTGCCGGAAATTGACATAAAAGATGTCGATTTATCTATAAATTTCAATGGAAAAAAAATAGACTATCCATTTATGATTAATGCCATGACAGGTGGTGGAGATTCTTGTTGTGACATCAACGAAGATTTGGCAAGATTGTGCAAAACTTTTAATATTCCAATGGCAGTTGGAAGCCAAAAAATTGGACTTTTAGAAGAAGAAGCTGTAGAAAGTTTTGAACTTGTAAGGGAAAATCTTCCAAAAAACGAAAGCATCGTCATTGGGAATTTATCCGCAAGAGAAAGCTTGGACGATGTAAAAAAAGCAATACAGATGATAGATTGTGATATGTTCGGTCTTCATTTGAATCCTATTCAAGAGTTGATAATGGAAGAAGGAGACCGCGAATTTAGAGGGATCAAGGACAATATCAAAAATATTTTAGAAAATGTAGACGTACCTATAATCGTTAAGGAAGTTGGATTTGGTATGAGCAAAAAAAATGTGTTGGATTTATACGATTTGGGCGTCAGATACATTGATATTGCCGGACACGGGGGAACAAATTTCTGCGAAATCGAGGACAACAGAAGATTTGATATGGAATTTTCTGAATTTTACTGCTGGGGAATCCCAACAGCTAAGATTTTAATAGATTTAAAAGACAAACCTGATGACTTATTCCTTATTGCAAGCGGCGGAATTAGAACAGCAGTTGATATCGTAAAATCAATTGTTCTGGGAGCAGATATGACAGCTATGAGTGGCGAAGTGTTATCGTATTTGATGCACGGAGGCTATGAATTTGCTAAGGAATTTATGGACAGCCTTATCTACAAAACAAAAATGATGATGGTTATGCTCGGAGCAAAAAACATACAAGAGCTCAAAAAAATAGACTACAAAGTTTTCGGGAAATTAAAGGAAATCACAGAATAAAAAAAGTCACGTGAGTGCGTTAAAACGTACCCACGTGATTTTTTTTAAATGTATTTTTCTATTCTCTTTGTAACAAAACTGAACAAAACAGCTTTCAAAACATCACCAGGAATAAAAATAATCATTCCCGTGAACAATAATTTCATTATATCAAAATGCTTATTTGTAAACTTAAAATAAAATCCCATATACACAACCCCACAAGCGTATATAATAAGTGAAGCTATGATAAACATAAAAAATAATTTAGCAGTTGATAAATTTCTTTTTTGGTATTTAACATAGAAAGTTTGCAACAAAAATCCTATCAAATATCCAAACGTAGGAGAAAAAACTGTTTGTATTCCACCTTTTCCACCTGCAAAGACAGGAAGACCTATCAAGCCAAGGATTATATACAAAGCAACCGATATGTTGGAGTAATTTTTCTTTAAATAATATCCCGAAGCGATGGCAAACAAACTCTGTAATGAAATCGGAACGGGATAAAGCGGAACAATTAGATACGAGCCTACAATTATTAGAGCTGCAAAAAGAGCGGCCTTTATTAATTCTTTTGTGTTAAGACTATTCTTCATCTTGCTTGTCCCTCATATTTTGTCTGTAATTTGCCATAACGCTGTGGAAAATTTCTCCTGAAGTAGGCGGAGTGTATGTTAAAGCATTTGCACCAGCACTAATTGTATCCGTTATATTTTGGTCGTTGTCGCCACCTGTTGCAATAATCGGAAACTTATCGCCAACTTTTTCTCTTATTTCTCGAACAAGTTTTGCTGTGTTTTTTCCACCGGAAACATTTAAAATCGCAGCACCTGCATCGATTTTTCCTTCGATATCATCAAATGTCGATACGATTGTAGCGACTATTGGAATATCCAAAACTTTTTTCATTTCTCTTATCGTTTCATTTTTCATCGGCGCATTGACGATGACACCATAAGCTCCCATCATTTCTGCTTGCAACGCCATATTAACACTTCTAGGTCCTGATGTGATTCCACCACCGACGCCGGCAAACACAGGAAGTGATGATGAACTAATGATAGCATTTGTGATTGCCAAAGTTGGCGTAAAAGGATACACCGCCATAATTGCATGTCCATTTGTGTTGTTAATAATCGCAATGTCAGTTGTGAAAACGAGAGATTTTATTCTTTTTCCCAACACAGTAATCCCCGAAGCTTTGTAAATTGATTCAGGAACGTGGACGAGTCTGTGTCTCAAATTTGACTCGACTTCTGGTACAAATTTTTTTTCCATAAAAAATTCTCCTTTTAATAAAACTTTATTTTATATTATCATAGAACATAAAACCGTGGCAAATAAAAAACAAGCAATATTAGCAAAATTTTTTTGAAAAATTTGTTGTAATTGAAATTCATTTGTGTTAATATATATGGGTAAATCCTTGCTCCAAGAAGGAGCCAAATAGACCACAAGGAGGTGTCATATGAACAAATATGAATTAGTGCTAATCTTTAAACCAGATTTATCTGAAGAAGATAGAAATACTGTATTCTCAAGGATTCAACAAGTTATCGACGAAAATGGTAAACTTGAAGAAGTTCACGATTGGGGAAAAAGAAAATTAGCTTATGAAATTAACTACATCAAAGAAGGATATTATTATATCGTAAACTTCGATTTAGACCCTAAATTCGTTAAAGAAATCGAAAGAAGATGTAGACTAATCGACCAAATCATTAGATATATGGTTGTTAGAGTTGACGAACAATAATCGTTAAGAGGAGGAAGTGTTTTGAATAATGTTAGTTTGATGGGTAGATTGACAAGAGACCCTGAAGTTAGATACAGTGCCAATACTCAAACAGCGAACGCTAGATTTACTGTTGCAGTTGATAGACGATTATCTAAAGAAAAGAGAATGGAAGCCGAAAATAATAACCAACCTACTGCTGATTTTATTAGCTGCGTTGCTTTTGGAAGAACAGCAGAAGTTATTGGACAGTATTTCCACAAGGGCAATAAAATTGCGCTTACAGGTCACATTCAAACAGGCTCTTATGAAAACCAACAAGGACAAAGAATTTATACAACAGATGTAATTGTTGACCAATTTGAATTTGTTGAATCAGCGAATGCTCAATCAAATTCTGGAAATTTCCAAGGATACAATAATAACAACAACCAATCATACAACAATAATTCTTTCCAAAACAATAATTTCCAAAATTCGAACGATATTCATAAGAATGACGATTTCGGAATGGGAGACAATGCAGTACCAACTGATGTTGACGAGCTTCCATTCTAATATTAGGAGGTTTTAAAGATATGCAAAGAAGATTTAGACCTAGAAAAAAGATAGATCCATTCCAAAAGGATAAAACAAAAGTTATTGATTACAAAGATGTAAATATGCTTAAAAATTATATCAGTGAAAGAGGCAAAATTTTGCCAAGAAGAGTAACTGGATTGAGTGCAAAACATCAAAGACAAATAACTGATGCTATCAAAAAAGCTAGACAAGTTGCACTATTACCATACAGTGCTGAATAAAAACAATTAAGCTACCTCTTTGGTAGCTTTTTTTATATAAGGAGAAAAAAATGAGTTTAACAATTAAAAAATCAACAAAATTAAAAGAAAAATACAAAAATTTAAGTGAGTTGGGATTTGGAAAAATCTTCACGGATTATATGTTCATAATGGATTATGACAAAGAAAATGGATGGCACGACGAAAGAATCGTTCCTTATGAGAAAATATGCCTAGATCCATCAGCGCTTGTTTTTCATTATAGTCAAACAGTTTTCGAAGGAATGAAAGCATACAAAAACAATGGAAAAGTATATCTTTTTAGGCCAGAAGAAAATTTCAAACGACTTAACAAAAGTAACGAAAGAATTTGTATTCCAAAAATCGACGAAGAAAAAGCGTTAAAATATTTGAAAGAATTTGTAAATCTTGAAAGAGATTGGATACCAGAACAAGAAGGATGCTCTTTGTACATAAGACCTTTTATTATCGCAACTGATGAAGAATTGGGAGTTAAAGTAAGCGAAAAGTATAAATTCATCATGATAGCAAGCCCAAGTGGTTCTTATTATAAAGACGGCTTGAAGCCAGTAAATATTTATGTGGAAAAAGACTACGTGAGAGCTGTAAGAGGCGGGATGGGAATGGCGAAAACTGGCGGCAACTACGCTTGCAGTATGAAAAGCCAAGACATTGCGCACGAAAGAGGTTACTCTCAAGTTTTGTGGTTAGACGGAGTCGACAGAAAATACATCGAAGAAGTCGGCGCTATGAATATTTTCTTCGTTCTTAAAGACAAAGTGATAACTCCTGCAATCAATGGAAGCATACTTGAAGGTATAACTAGAAAATCTGTAATTGAACTTTTGAAAAAAGAAGGAGTAAATGTATCTGAAGAGAAAATTTCAATTGATGACATTGTAGATTATTACAAAAATGGAGAACTTGTTGAAATTTTCGGAACTGGTACAGCAGCCGTAATAAGTCCGGTTGGAAAATTGTTGTATGATGGGTATGAAATGACAGTAAATAATGGGGAAATCGGAGAATTAAGCCTTCATATTTACAACACTTTGACACAGTTGCAAACAGGCAAAATTAAAGATGATTTTAATTGGAGAGTTGAAATTTAATCTATAAAAAACTTTTTGTATAATTTTTGTTTTGTATTTATGATATAATGAATACGATAATAATAGATTGTCAGAGGAGTTAATATGAACAAATACAGAAATATAGTACTAGGGATTCTAGATTGTGTAATAATAAATTTATCTTATGTTGTAGCTTTGTTTTTGAGATTTGATGGCAATTTGCCACAACGATATTTAAATTATTATCTCAAATACGCTCTAATTGTTACAATAATTCAGATTGTTATATTGTTTATCTGCAAAATGTACAAGGTTTTGTGGAGATTCGCAACATTTGAGGATTACTTAAAGGCAGGGGCAGCAACTGCTTTTGCAAGCGTGTTATCGTCGTTGTTTTTGATTTTAGTGAGATCAACTTTGCCAAGATTTAGCTTTTTAATAGCGATGATTTTCGAAGTTGTCTTCGTTTTAATCGTAAGAATGATTGCAAGACTTAATACTAGCAGACAATCATACAAAGAATCAGAAGTTGAAGGTCAAATAAATTCTATGATAATTGGCGCAGGAGCTGCAGGTGTATTAGTCGTAAGAGAAATGATGAAACATCCCGAAATGAAATCTAAGCCAGTTTGTATAATCGATGATGATGTGACAAAAATCGACAAGAGCATATCATCAGTTCCGATAGTTGGACAAACAAAAGATATCGTCGAAAAAGCAAAACAATACAATATCGAAGAAATTGTACTAGCCATTCCAACAATAGATTCTAATCGCAAGAAATCAATTCTAAACGAATGTGAAAAACTTAATGCAAAAGTGAAGATAATGCCTGGCTATTATGAATTTATTGACTCAAAATTGGATTTGAAAGATTTGAGAGATGTTCAAATCGAAGATTTGCTCGGTCGTGACCAAGTAGTACTAGACAAAAATATTTTGAATGAATTTTTGAACTCAAAAGTTGTCATGGTAACAGGAGCTGGTGGCTCGATTGGAAGCGAACTTTGCAGACAAATTTTAAAATACAAGCCAAAAAAATTGATAATGCTGGATATTTACGAGAACACAACTTACGACATTCAAAATGAAATTCTAAGAAAAGACCCGAATGCTCCAATAGATGTCATCATTGAATCTATTAGAAATTTCGACAGAATGAATGCTTTGTTTGGTATTCACAAACCAGATGTAGTATTCCACGCGGCAGCCCATAAACACGTTCCGTTGATGGAACATTCACCACAAGCAGCCGTTTTGAATAACGTGTTTGGAACAAAAAACATTATAGATTGTTGTGATATTCACGGTGTCAAAAAGTTCGTTCTTATATCGACAGATAAAGCTGTCAATCCAACATCTGTAATGGGATGTACAAAAAGAATTTGCGAGCTTCTAGTTCAAACGAAAAATCAAGTATCAAACACTGACTACGTAGCAGTTAGATTTGGAAATGTATTGGGCTCAAATGGCTCAGTAATTCCATTGTTCAAACGACAAATCCAAGAAGGTGGTCCAATTACAGTAACTCATAAAGATATAATCAGATACTTTATGACAATTCCTGAAGCTTGCCAATTAGTTATGCAAGCTGGAGCAATGGCAGAAGGTGGAGAAATTTTCGTTTTGGATATGGGAGACCCAGTTAAAATTGTTGACTTAGCTAAAAAATTAATCAAATTATCAGGTCTACAATTAGACAAGGATATCAAGATAGAGTTTACAGGATTAAGACCTGGAGAAAAATTATACGAAGAACCATTGATCGAAGCTAACAATATAAGCAAGACAAAATATGATATGATATTTGTAGAAGAACCAGTGGTACACAATAAAGAAAAATTGTCTGAAGATTTGAAGGATTTGAAAAAAACTACAGAGCAAAATTCGAAATTAGTTATAGTTGAACAATTGAAAAAAATAGTACCAAACTATACACCAGATGTAGAACATCAATAAGAGAGGTGGAAAATGGCTGACGACAGAAGAAAATCTAGCTACAGAGATGTGAATGAAAAATATGGATTCATCGATGGCAAAATCTCAGAAAGCGAAATGAAAAGAAGAAAGAGAGAAGCCGAGAGAAATCGCAGAGAGATAAGAAGAAAAAGAAATAGTTACAATCACGAACAAGACATGGGTAAGACTATTGTCTTAAGTCCGGAAATGGTTGAAATGGAACGAAAAAGAATAGCTAGACAAAAGAGAATAGCTAGAAAGAAAAAAATGATGAGAAGAAGATTGATTGCAGCAGTTGCGGGAATCATTCTGATTTTGTTGATAATATTTGCAATAAAAAAACTTACCAACAAAACCTCATCAAAGCCAAATCAACAAACTACAATTACTAATCAAACTCCGACAAAACCTCAGCCAATAGTCCAATCTTTAGTGAAAATATCTAAGACTAACAAAATGACAAATCTTTACGAAAAAGCAGAGAAAGTGTCCACGGTCTTAGAGCAAGTAGCTAATAATTCATACGTCAAGTACTACTCTGAACAAGGAGAATTTGCTTATGTTGTGTACAACGGCAAAAAAGGATATATTTTGAAATCCGACCTGTCCGATGTGGAAAATAAAAATCAATTCAAAGTAATAAAAGGCGTATTGATTGTAAACGACGAATACACACTACCATCAGACTACGACCCTGGAATTGATGAAGATGCTAGAAAATCATTCACATTAATGGTTAATGACGCAAACAAAGATAGCATAATACTTCGAAGTGTAAGTGATTACCGTTCATTTGAACAGCAATCAAAACTAGAAGATGTTGAAGATGTGAAATTTGCTAAGCCAGGTACATCAGAACATCAAACAGGACTTGCATATGATTTTATAGGAGAAGACTACACGCTAAAATACAAAAAAGAATTTTCCAAATCAAAAGAATACAAGTGGTTGATTGATAATTCTTATAAATATGGATTTATTTTAAGATATCCTGAAGGCAAAAAAGATATCACTGGAAGGGATTTTGCACCATGGCATTTCAGATATGTTGGAATTGAATTGGCAAAAATACTACACGACCAAAATCTAACGTTGGAAGAGTATTTGAAGTTGGCAAAAGAAAATGTAACTGACTCAGAAGACAAGAAAAACTCTGATGATACAGATAATTCTGACAAAAATATGTCTTCTGACAATGACAACAGCGATAACAACGAAATACAAAATCGTAAACGAAAAGAAAATTCTGAAAGTGATACAAATAAAAACGACGACAATGACAACAGGGATAGAAATACTGACGACAATAATAACTAGAGGTGAATTATGATTTATTTAGACAAAGAAAATTTTGATAAAGAAGTAATACAATCAAAAGGAAAAATCCTCGTAGATTTTTATGCTGATTGGTGCGGACCTTGCCAAGGATTAGCTCCAATAATCGAAGAAATTGATGAGGAAAACAAAAATGAGAACATAAAAATTTGCAAACTAAACGTGGACAATAACCAAGAAATCTCTAGAAAATACAAAGTTATGAGCATACCGACAATTCTAGTTTTTGAAGATGGAGAAATAATAAAATCATCAGTAGGATTGGTAGAAAAAGAATATATCTTGAGTATGCTAAAGTAAAAAAGTAAAAAAATCTAAAATAATAATGAGAACTAATCTTAAATATTTATGATTAGTTCTTTTTTTTATTTAAAATATTACAAAAAAATATTTTTTTTAATAAGGACTTTATTTGTTTTACAAAAGAGTGTATAATAAGTAGTACAAAATGAAATTATTTAATAATGCAAAAATAAAACGAGATTTTATCGTTTGATTTGTGTGTTTTTTTATTTCAAATTTAAATTTTATGGAGGTATTTTATGTTGAACAAAAAAATCTTAAGTTTAGGAGCAGGAATATTGGCAGGAGCTATTGGAGGAAAAATTTTAAACTCAAAATTAGCTAAAAAAGCTGCTGTAAGCACAGTTGTTGGAGGATTGAAAGTAAAAGAATCAATCGACAAAACTGTTGAATCTATTAGAGTTTCTGCTGAAGATGTTATAGCTGAAGCAAAAGATATAAAAGAAAAAGAAGATTTAGAAGAAGCTAAGAAAAAAGATGATTTAGACATCGAAAAAGTAGCTGAAGAAGCAGAAGAAAAAGAGGAAGAAAATAAATAATGAAAGCGTCTATAGCCCACAGAATAAAGGGTAGAAGCCGTTTTGTTTATGAAGATACTCTAAAAAAAGAAAATCTAAACAAGCTTAAATATTGTATAGAAGAAGTTAGTGGAGTGAAGTCTTGTAGGATTTCACTTCTTACTAATTCTATTACAGTCAATTATGATGAGTCCTGTATGTCCAAATTAGCGAAGTTTATACTTGATTTGGATATGGAAACAATTGAAAACACTTCGATTGATGATGTTGACTTCCGTGAGCAATCCGAAAATGATTTGTTCGTAATTCTGAGAAATGCAATGTATCGAAGAATATTCTTCAAATATATGCTTCCTGCACCAATAAGTACGGTTGCATTGTTTATAAGAGCTTATCCATTTATCAAACAAGGAATTAAATCTTTGTTTAACAAAAAGCTCAACGTTGAATTATTAGATGCAACAGCTATCTCGGTATCACTTGCAACAGGACAATTTGCAGATGCTGCAAACATTATGTTCTTACTTGGCTTAGGTGAAGAAATCGAAGACTACACGATGAAAAAATCCCAAGAAAACTTGGCTCATTCATTGGCGTTGAACGTTGACAATGTATTTGTCATTGAAAATGACGAAAAAGTCATCAAAAACATCAAAGAAGTTGAAGTAGGAGATGTTGTCGAAGTTGAAATGGGCAACTGTATCCCGGTTGACGGCAAGGTAATCAAAGGTGTTGCGATGGTCAACGAATCATCGTTTACCGGCGAATCAAATCCTGTCAAGAAAACTTCCGGAAGTGTTGTGTTCGCTGGAACTGCTATAGAAGAAGGCTCGATTTTAATTGAAACTACGAAAAAACACGACGATTCAAGGTTGTCACATATAATAAGCTTGATTTCAGAAAGTGAAAAGAATAAATCTCTTGCACAAAAAAATGCAGAAAATATGGCTGATAGTCTAGTAAAATACTCATTTATTGGAGCAGGTATAACATATTTATTAACTAGAAATCTTCAAAAAGCAAAATCATTCTTGATGGTCGATTTTTCATGTGCACTAAAATTGACAATTCCAATAGCTATTATGAAAGCTATTAGTCAAGCATCTGAAGAAAAAATCCTCGTAAAAGGCGGAAAGTATTTGGAAAACTTGTCTGAAGCAAACACGATTGTATTTGACAAAACTGGCACATTGACTAAATCAGAGCCACGCGTTGCAAAAGTAATAGCGTTAGATAAAATCTCTGAAGATGAATGTCTAAGAATTGCAGCTTGCCTCGAAGAACATTTCCCTCATTCAATCGCAAGAGCTGTTGTGGAACACGCAAAGCTAAAAAACTTGAAGCACGAAGAAATGCACTCGAAGCCAGAATATATCGTAGCTCATGGTATAAGAACTAAAATTGTTGATAAATACGCAATGATTGGTTCTGAACATTTCATTCTCGATGATGAAGGAATCAAAATAGACGACAAAACAAAGAAAATAATCGACAAATTAAAAGAAGATTATTCATTGTTGTACTTGGCATTTGCAGAAAGATTGATAGCCGTAATTTGTATTGAAGACCCACTAAGAGACGAAGCAGTTGATGTTGTAAAATCGCTCAGGGATTTATCATTCACAAACATTACGATGCTAACAGGAGATGCAGAAAACTCTGCACACAGCGTAGCGACTAAGCTTGATTTGGATTATTATCAATCACAAGTTCTACCAGAAGACAAACAAAACTTTATCTTATCCGAAAAAGAAAAAGGCAACAAAGTCGTGATGATAGGTGATGGAATAAATGATTCAGTAGCTTTATCGAGCGCAGACGTTGGAGTGTCAATGCACCAAGGAGCAGATATAGCAAAAGAAATTTCCGATATATCAATAGGTTCAGACAGCTTGGATGGACTTGTTGATGTTGTAAAATTATCAAAAGCAATGAAAAGAAGAATAGACTCCGATTATAGACAAATCGTAGCATTCAACTCTAGCTTGATAATTTTAGGAGTGCTTGGAATATTGTCCAACACATCATCAGCACTTCTTCATAATTTATCAACAGTAATGATTGCTGGTAAAAATATGAATAAGTACAAAATTTAATTAAAAAGAAAAATTTAATTAATTTGAAATAAAAATCTCGTAAGCGAAATTCGTTTACGAGATTTTCTTTTATTAATCTTTAAATTATTGTATACTTTTTGAAGAATTTTAAAAAAATTATTATGGTATAATTTACTAAAGTGATTTAAGGGCTTCTATAGCTTTGTCGTAATCAGGATGATTTGTGTTTTCTTTTACATATTCAACGTATTTTACTTCGTTGTTTTCATCTAAAATTACGATTCCTCTGTTTAAAAGACGAAATTCTTCCATTACAAATCCGTATTTTAAACCAAAGTCCAAATCTTTGTGGTCGCTGAGAACGATTAGGTTGTCGATTCCTTCAGCTGCACAAAATCTTTTTTGTGCAAATGGTAAGTCGCAGCTTATTGTAAATATGATTGTGTTGTCAAATTCGCTGGCTTTTTTGTTAAATTCTTTTGTTTGAAATTCGCACACACCTGTGTCGATTGATGGAACAACTGAAATTAATTTTTTCTTTCCATCGTAATCAGAAAGTTTAACTGGTTTTAGTTCTGCGTTTAAACAAGTAAAATCTTTAGCTTTATCTCCAACTTTTACTTTCGTTCCCAATAATGTTACAGGATTATTTGCGAATGTTGTTTCTTGTCTTTTGTCCATGTTATAGACCTCCTTATAATTTAACTCAACTTTTTTTATACCAAAAAAAATATTTTAATAAACAAGGAGAATTGTTATGGATTTGTATTCAATACTATTATTGGCGATATGTGCTTTTATTGTATTCGTTTTTTTCAAAAAATCAATCAAACTCGGTATTCACGCTTTGTCAGGTTTTATTGGTATTTTTATTTTGAATTTTATTTTAAGTCTAATAAATCTTCATATCCCATATAATTTCGTTACGGTTTTGATAGCGGGGATAATGGGAATACCCGGTTTGATTTTGTTATCTTTGTATTATATTTTGCTCTAAATTAACAAATAGTTGAAATTTGTTGCGAACAAATCACTTATTTGGTATAATTAATAGAGATTTTAGATTAATTAGGAGGAAATTAAATGACTAACTATAAATTAGATTTGCAAAAAAGAGAAGTATCTGGCTCTAATGCAGTTAGAAAATTAAGAGCAAAGGAATTGGTTCCAGGAGTTATCTATGGAAAAAATTTTGAGCCAATTAATGTTTGTGTTGGTGAAAAAGAATTGAGAAAAGTTCATATGATGGCGGGAACTTCAAGTCTTATAGATGCTAAAATTGACGGCGAAGAACAAACTGTTATTATCAAGGATGTGCAAAAACACCCATTCAAAAACAGCTATGTTCACGTTGATTTCAAGGCAATCAAGATGGGCGAAGTTGCAGCCTTCACTATTCCAGTTGTATTAGAAGGAAGAGATGAAATCAGAGTTCAACCTTCTGTTTTGATGCAATTATTAGATGAAATTGATATTGAATGTCTACCTAAGAACTTGCCTAACGAAGCTAGAGTTTCTGTTATTGATATGCAAATCGGTGACACTTTTGAAGTTAAAGATTTGGATGTTTTCAAAAATGCTGACATCAAAGTCGTTACTGACGAAAATGAAGCTGTATGTTCATTGTCTGAACCAAAAGAAGAAGTTATCGAAGATAATTCAGAAGTTTCATCAGCAGATGTTCCTACAGTTAGCGAAACTGAAGAAGAAGCTGAATAATTTTAGAACAAATGAAGCGAGGTATCTCGCTTTTTTTATAGGATAAAAAATGTTTATAACTTTTGAGGGTCCGGACGGTAGCGGCAAATCTACGATAATAAAAAAAGTGTACGATTTTTTGATTGAAAAAGGATTTGATGTCATAAAAACGAGAGAGCCGGGTGGAAGTCCGATTGCAGAAAAAATCAGAGAGTTAATACTTGACACTGAAAACACGAAAATGTCTTATAGAGCTGAGGCTTTGTTGTATGCCGCTTCGAGAGCACAGCATCTCGAAGAGACAATTCTTCCAGCTTTGAATGATAATAAAATTGTTTTGTGCGACAGATTTTTATTGTCTTCACTCGCTTATCAAGGCGTAGGCAGAGATTTGGGGATTGAAGATGTTAGAAAAGTCAACGAATTTGCGATTAATGGCTTGATGCCTGATTTTGTTTTGTTTTTTGACGTTGACCCTATTACCACTTTGAAGAGAAAATCCTCCCTTGATACAGCTGATAGGCTTGAAAAAGAGGATAATTATTTCCATAAAAGGGTATATAATGGATATAAGGAAATATTGAACAGTGAAAAAAACATTGAAATCATAGATGCGACTGATTCTGTTGATGGTGTTTTTAATCAATGTTTAGATGTTTTGAGAAGGAGAAATGTTATATGAAACTAGTTGTTGCAATCGTTCAAGACCAAGATTTATACAATTTAAATGCAGATTTAACAGAGGCTGGTTTTAGAATTACAAAATTGGCTTCAACAGGAGGATTTTTAAAGACTGGAAACAGCACTTTATTGATAGGGATTGAAGATGAAATGGTCGAAAAATGTCTGAAAATAATCGAAAATGATTGTAAATCAAGGGAAACTACAACATCGATGCTTTCTGTTAGTATGCCGGGAACAAATTACATCTCCTATCCAGTAGAGGTTATGGTTGGTGGAGCAACTGTATTTTTGTTAGAAGTTGACAAGTATTTGAGGTTTTAAGGTTATTATGAAACTTATTATTGTTATTATGGAAGATGATTTAAGCTACATTCTTTCAAAGGAATTATCGGAAAATAAAATATCATCTACAAAGTTGTCGTCAACTGGTGGTTTTATGAAAAAAGGCAATACAACTATGTTGATTGGTACTGAAAAAGAAAATGAAAAATCGATATTGGATATAATCGAAAAAGTTTGCGAAGAAAATGATGTTGATTCTGATAATGAATCAAAGGCGAATGTTTTTGTTATGGATTTAAAGGATTTTAAAAAGTTTTAATGTTACCTAAGAACGAAACTTTAGTTAATCAAGTTAAAAACAAAAAGATTTCAAACCAATATTTATTGTATGGTGAGAATTTCAATGAAATAAGCTACGATTCAAATGCTTTGATTTATAATTTGCTTGTGAGTAATTCTAATTTGAGTTATAAATTTGATAAGGGTGAGCTTTCTGATTTGCTGGTGATAGAACCAGTGGGAAATTCCATTACGATTGAAAAAATCAGAGAAATTTTTAAGTTTGTATCGACAAAGCCGTTTGAATCGAAAAACAAGGTTGTTTTGATTAAACAAGCCGATTTAATGAGAACAGAGGCTTCGAATGCTCTATTGAAAAACTTGGAAGAGCCAAAGCCTTTTGTTTATTTTATTTTGCTTACGGACAACAAGAACAAATTATTGAAGACAATTATTTCGAGGTGTCAAGTTATCAATTATCTTTCAGAAAAAGACGGAGATGATTTTGATTATTCTGAAATTCTCGAAATAGTCGACAATTCAATGGGACAAAATCTTATTACAATGTTGGATTCAAAGGAATATTTGATGCAATATCAAAAAGACTATGGTGTGATTTTTGATTTTTTGACTGATTTTTATACGTCTTTTTTGAAATACGTTAAGGCTGATGATGAATCAGGTTTGAATCAGGATTTTGTCAATGTGTTTAAGAAATATCCAAAAGCAAATGAGAGGATTATTGTAGATACATTGAAAAAAATACAATCTGTGAGAGATTTTTTTAAAGTAAATGTTAATTTTGAGCTTTCTATGGAGGAGCTTTTATTGTATATAATGGAGGAAAACTATGCTTGATGTTACAGGTGTAAGTTTTAGACAAGCAGGGAAGGTTTATTACTTCGATTCCAACAATTTGCAGTACAAATTAGGAGACCACGTCATCGTAGAGACTGCTCGTGGTATTGAGTACGGAGTTGTTGTGAAAGAGAATTTTAATATAGATGAGAATGAATTGTCGTCTGAATTGAAGCCAATTATTAGATTGGCTGATAGTGCAGATGATTATATTTACATGGAAAATAAGAAGAAAGCTAAAGAATCAATTCAAATTTGCAAAGAAAAAGTAGAAGAATTTGGATTGGATATGAAATTAGTGGACTGTGAATATACATTTGACAACAACAAAGTTATTTTTTATTTTACATCAGATGACAGAGTTGACTTTAGAGAATTGGTCAAGGAATTGGCGAGAGTTTTTAGAATTAGAATTGAGCTTCGTCAAATTGGCGTGCGTGACCAGGCGAAATTGGCCGGGGGAATTGGCCCTTGTGGACAGAGATGTTGTTGCAACAGATATATGAGAAATTTCAATCCGGTAAGCATTAAAATGGCGAAAGACCAATCACTTTCACTTAATCCAACTAAGATAAGTGGTTTATGTGGTAGGCTTATGTGTTGTTTAAATTACGAGCAAGAAGGATATGAATGTAAGCTTAAAAAAATGCCTAGAGTTGGTCAAAAAGTTACCACAGCTCACGGTGAAGGTATTGTCACTGAGACGAATACGCTATTGGAATCTGTGAAAGTAAAAGTCAAATCTGAAGATGAAACTGAAGAATTATTTGAATTGAAAGTCGAAGAATTAATTGATTTTAAAAAATGTGATGGCTGTAATCATAAATGTAATTAAAGACTTGCATTTATTTTAATAGTGTGTAATAATGATATTAGAGCATATATACATATAACGCTCTAAAATTACAAGGGGGTAAAGCAATATGGCTTATAAAATTTCAGACGATTGTATCGCATGTGGACAATGCAAACCAGAATGTCCAGTAGATTGTATATCTGAAGGGGATATTTATACAATTAATCAAGATGCATGTATCGATTGTGGTTCTTGTGCTGACGTTTGTCCAGTAGATGCTCCACATCAAGACTGCTAATTTTAGGGGGAAATTAGACTACTCAATTTTGAGTGGTCTATTTTTTTAATACGAAATAACGTGATTTAATATGAAAAGAGAACATTTTATACCGAAAACAGATTTAAAAATAATTGCAGATGACGAGAAATTTTCGTTCACGATAGACTCGATTTTGCTTACAGATTTTGCAAAGATGAAAAAGCACACCAACCTTGTAGATATCGGAGCTGGGACGGGGATTTTGATGCTCAGATGTTTGAGTTTGTATGATTTGTCAAAATGTATCGGCATCGAAATTCAAAAAGATGTGTGCAAAATGTTAGATGAGACGATAAAACTCAACAACCTTTCAAATTGTAGAGCGGTTAACTGCGATTTTAAAATATTAGATATTAAAAACGACTCAATCGACAATATTATTGTGAATCCACCTTATCAAAAAAATGGGCATGGTATTTCCAATAAAAACGAAAATTTTCACACTTCGAGATACGATAATGAGATGAAGATTGAAGATTTGTTTTATTTTGCAAAGATGAAATTAAAATCTAACAGGTCGATGTATATGATTAATCGTGTTGAAAGGCTTGTAGATTTGCTAAGTGTTTCGAGAAACTATAATATGGAAGCGAAGAGGATGAGATTTATTCAACCTAGAGTTGATGAGAAGTGTAATTTAGTTATGATAGAGTTCGTGAAAAATCAAAAGCCTTTTTTAAAATTTGAAAAAAATTTGATAATATATGATAAAGACGAATACACGAAAGAGGTGATGGATATTTATGGAATTACAAAAATCTAAGATTTATGTTGTTGCAACACCTATTGGAAATTTGGCGGATATGACACTTCGTTCGTTGGATGTGTTGAAAAATGTCGATGTAATTTACTGCGAAGATACGAGAAATACTTCAAAATTGTTGAATTACTACGACATTAAAACACCACTTGTAAGCTACCACAAGCACAACGAGCAAAGTCGTTCAGATGAAATAATTGAAAAGATTTTAGATGAAAATATAAATTGTGCAGTTGTAAGTGATGCTGGAATGCCGTCTATAAGTGACCCAGGACAGATTTTGCTCGAAAAAGCGATGGAGGGAAATGTCGATGTTGAAGTTCTTCCTGGAGCGAGTGCGTCGATAACGGCTTTGGTTAGAAGTGGATTTGATAGTTTGCAATTCGCATTTCTAGGATTTGTTCCGAGGAAAAATTCTGAAAAAGAGAAATTCTACGAGCAAATAAAAAATTCATGTATGACAACTATTATTTATGAGTCGGTTCATCGAGTTGTTGATACGATTGAAGAGTTAGGTGAATTTCTGGAGGACAGACAAATCTGCGTACTCCGTGAGTTGACTAAAATTCACGAGACAGTAATAAAAGGAACATGCACAGAAGTTCTTGAAAAAATACAAAAAGAACCGATAAAAGGTGAGTTCGTGATAGTTATTGATAAGTTAATCGAAAAATCGTCCGAGATTGATGTGAAAGAAAAATTAATTGAACTCATTGATGATGGAATTTCTAAGAAAAAAGCAGTTAAGATTGTCTGTGATTTGTACGGTTTGAAGAAAAATGACGTTTACAAGGAGAGCTTGGAAATATGATTTCAGAAGAACTTATCAGCAAAGTAAATGAATTAAATGAAAAATTCAAAGAAAGAAATAATAATTCCAATTTAAGCAGAGACAGAGTTAGAAGTTTAATAAATAATGTTGAAGGACAAAAAATACAAACATTCACTAAAATGAGCGAAGAAGAACTCAAAGTATTTAAAGGACAAAAACATATTTGTGTTGTCGATGGTTCTGTCAATAGGGTTGGAGCTAATTATCCAAATTATGTCGAGTTTTTTCAGGCGATGGCTATGTTAAATTCAAAAGACAAACCAATTGTCAAGACTGATGTGGTGTGTCCGTTGATAGACGGATTTGATGAGATGGATGAGTTAAACCAATCAAAGAGGACTTTGTGCTTGACTGAAATAGCAGCAGCTTATGATGCTGTTAAAAATCACGATGTAAAGGCATTGCTTATGGATGGGACTTTGGTAAGATATCACATACAGGCATCAGATGAATTTAAACAACTTGTCAATTTGTGCCGTGAAAATCAAGTGGTATTGATAGGAGTAGTGGAGGAAATAAACACCAAAATCATTATGGAAACATATAAGGCAGCTAAAAAACCAATCGGAATGCTTTTTGATAGAGAGGCTCTGTTCAATGCTTTTGATATGAACGAAGGATTTATCGTAAAAAAATACAAATCTATGAAGTCGAATATTGGAATTGAACAAGCTTTTGTGAGAACTTCAAAAGACCCGTGTGTAATAGCGATTGATATAATGGATTACAACTTGGATATTTTTAATAGCATAATTTCTTTTGTGTTGGCCCTATGCGATGAAAACACGAGAGGAGTTCCATTTTTGCTGGACATTGTAGACAAGAAAACGAGAATAGAGAACGGCAAAGTCAAGATGCTTGCAAGCAAATATTTGGACACTGAAATATTTCAAGCGATTTTTAGATCACAAAGGAGCAAAAGAGTTATATAATGAAGGAGCTAGATTTTAGAGTTGTCGGAATGACCGACCAATTGGAGTGCTTTGTTGCCAGCAAATACGATAGACTGCGCATAAACGAGTATATGATTGTCAAAGACAAAAAACAAGGAGACATTCTTTGCCAAGTCGTCGAAACACACAGCGTTAACGAATTTATGGAGTCAAATAGTGCGGATTCATACATCACCACAGACCAAATCCAAAAACTGAAAGCTGTTGGCTACGATATTTCTGACGGAATAAAATATATCTATAAATTTCGCGTTATGGATGACCCTGCTTATGCGATAGAAGCAGGCTCAATCATAAGAGAACCAAGTTTTGACGAAATAAAACACTTGTTTTATTCTGGCAAAATTGAAAAATCACTAAAAATTGGGATAATAAAAAACACTGAGCAGATATATGAAAATTGTCCAGAAGAGTACAAAAAATTGCTCAAAGTAATGGATTCCAATCAACAAATTCATGACCAAGAGGAGTTGGTTTATTTATTCAACTATTACAATATGATTGAATATCCACACATCGGAATTTTTGGGGGGTCAGGCTCTGGAAAATCTTATGGAATGAGAGTGGTGATTGAGGAATTGATGGAAAAATCCGTTCCGACTATCGTGTTTGACCCACACAATCAAATGGTTTTTAATGATAGAACACTGGAAAATTACGGGATTGATTTTTCGGACAAATTTGAAGTTTTGGAAGTTGGAATAGATTTGGGGATTAATTTTCCGGATTTGAACAGCTATGAGCTCATCAGCTTGATAGAAACGCAGGGAGAACTCACAGAATCTATGAAATCTGCCTATGAAGCGATTACCAATAATTACAAAATTAGTAAATCAAGTGCCAATGATTTTTTGGATTATTTAAAGAAAATTGCAGATGCTATTTCCGATAAAGACAGCGACGACAATAATTTGTATGATAAGTTCGGACAAATAGTTAACCTCGATTCCCTTCAAGCTGTAATCAGAAGGTTCAACAGACTTTTGAACACAAATATTTTCTTGAACACATCACAAAAACTTTTCGAAGCACTTCTATCAGGCAAAACTGTCGTAATTCAAGGAACGCAGAGGCTGTTGAATTTGTACGCATCGTATGCTATAAATTCTTGCTATCGAAAAAGAAGAAGATATGTTGATTCGATGACAAGCGAATATTTTCCTTTGATTTGTATGGCATTTGATGAGGCACATAATTTTTGTGGAAAAGAACAAATTAGCGTAACAAAAAGAATAATCAAAGAAATCGCACAAGAAGGAAGAAAATACGGAGTGTTTTTGATACTGGCATCTCAAAGAATGGCTGCTATCGACCCGACAATAATTGCTCAGTTGTCGACGAAATTTATTTTCAGAATTTCAACTGAAAAGGACCTAGAAGTCATCAAAAAAGAAACAGATCTCTCGTCAGAAGAAATCAGACGCCTTCCATATCTTTCAAATGGAGATGTTTTTATATCACAAGCTCAAATAGGAAAAACACTTTTTGCAAGAATAAGATTGGCACACACAACTCAACCTAAATTCAATAACCCTTTTGATGAGATGTACCGTATGTTTGAGCAAAACAACGAAAACAGAACACTTTTGGACTTGGAATTACTGTCAAAACTAAAAGAAAACAATGAATTTCCGATAACTTTTGATTTGTTAAACGTAATACAACGCCTTGAAGAAAAATGCTCAATAAAAATGAGCGTCAAAGAATTAGAGGCAAAACTAGAAGAATTCATCAAAGATGGATATATTATAAAAACAAAAAAACCATTGGGATACAGGTACGATTTAGTAAAGGATAAAAATGAAGGTAAGTTATGATGCAAAAATTATGAGTGTTTTCTGCGACAAAAATTCTAATTTAAGATACAATAAATTATTGGATTATATGCTAGAAGCATCCATTATTCAAGAAAAAATATTAAAAGAAAAACTCGTTAATCTTAATGGATTTTGGGTAATTTATCAGTGGGATATAGATATACAAAAACTCCCGAAAAAATTTGACAACCTAAAAGTTCAGACATACTATACATTCAGCAAGAAATTCTATGCTTTCAGAAACTACGATGTTATTCAAGACGACAGGGTAATAGTTAGAGCAAAAACAAAATGGCTCCTTATAAATAAAGAAAAGAAAATTCCTATGCGAATAACCGATGAATTGTCCGACATTTACGAGAAAGAAGATGGATATGACTACATTCAACAAGATGTAGAAGAATTAGAAGTGGATTATGAAAAAATCGGAGAATACACCGTGAGGAAAACAGATATAGATTTGAATTTGCACGCAAACAACGCAAGATATATCGAATGGATAGAGAATTTTATCGAAGATTGCATAATTAAAAAAATCGAAATTATGTACAAAAAAGAGCTCAAATTAGATGAAACGGTCGAAATTTATCGATTAGTTCACAAATCCAATATTTATTTTAAATTGATTAAAGACAGCGAAATAAAAACCATCATCAAAATAACACAATAACCAAAAATTTCACAAAACAAATTGATTTTGCTTTGTGAAATTTTTTTTGCGATTTTTTTAGGCGCAAATAAAATTTTTTGTGAAAAATTTGAAAATGAAATCCCCAAAAATATTGACAAATGAAAATTATTGATATATAATTCTAAGATACAGTATAAAAATGGATAGTTATGCGATAAACTAGATTATTTAGGAGTTTAAGATAGAATAAGGGGTGAAGTATATGCATACTGAAAAGTATGGAGTAACGGACAGAGTTAGCTTTTCTAGAAACAAAAATGTTTTGGGACTTCCAAATCTTATAGGCATTCAAACAGATAGTTTTGATTGGTTTGTAAAAAAAGGAATAAAAGAAGTATTCGAAGATATCAGTCCGATTAAAGATTACGCAGGCAGTCTTGTATTGGAATTTGTAGATTATTATTTTGAAGAAAACCCAAAATACACTATTCAAGAAGCAAAGGATAGAGATGCAAATTATTCTTGCCCGCTAAAAGTTAAAGTAAGATTAATCAACACCGACACAGAAGAAGTAAAAGAACAAGAAGTTTTTATGGGTGATTTCCCTTTGATGACTGACAGTGGTACATTTATCATAAATGGAGCTGAGAGAGTTATCGTAAGCCAACTTGTAAGAAGTCCTGGTGTTTACTTCGCCGAAGAAATTGACAAATCAGGTAACAGCAATTTTGCATCAACTGTAATTCCAAACAGGGGTGCTTGGTTGGAAATGGACACTGATGCAAGTGGCGTTGTCAATATTAGAATCGACAGAACAAGAAAGTTGCCTGTTACTACATTATTGAGAGCTTTGTTATTTGACACTGATGATGAAATAATACAAGCCATGGGAGATTCTGAAATTTTGAGGAAAACTCTCGAAAAAGAAATTTCAAAAGACAGAGAAAGTGCTCTCATCGAAATTTACAAAAAATTAAAGCCTGGTGACCCAGCGTCACTAGAAAGTGCGGAGCCTTTGATTAATAATATGTTCTTTGATAGCAGAAGATATGATTTGGCAAAGGTAGGCCGTTATAAATTCAATAAAAAATTATCATTAAGAGATAGAATTACTAATCACAAATCAAAAGAAGACATCGTGGACACATCTACTGGTGAAATTTTGGCAAGCGCTGGCGAGTTGATTACTGAAGAAATCGCAATAGATATTGAAAACGCTGGAATTAATGCTGTTGATGTTATTAGCCACGAAGGAAAAACTGTTCGTGTTATCGGCAATCATTTTGTGGACTTGGATAGTTTTGGATTGGATATGGACTTGTCGGATTTGAATCTTTCCGAAAAAGTTTATTACCCAATTATGAAAAAAATATTAGATGAAAATGATGACGATGAATCAATCAGAAAAGCAATTGAAGAAAATGTTCATCAATTATCTCCAATTCACATTATTCATTCTGATATTTTGGCATCTATTAATTATGAATTTAACTTATTCTTCGGAATTGGCTCCACAGACGATATCGACCATTTGGGAAATAGACGTGTGAGAACTATTGGCGAATTGTTGCAAAATCAATTCAGAATCGGTTTATCAAGGATGGAGAGAGTAGTCAGAGAAAGAATGAGCACTCAAGACCCTGATTTGGCGACACCTCAATCTTTAATCAACGTACGTCCAGTGACTGCATCGATAAAAGAGTTTTTCGGTTCGAGTCAGTTGTCACAATTTATGGAGCAAACTAATCCATTGGCAGAACTTACTCACAAGAGAAGATTATCTGCGTTGGGACCTGGTGGTTTGTCAAGAGATAGAGCTGGCGTTGAGGTTCGTGACGTGCACGATTCACACTACGGTAGAATTTGTCCAATAGAGACACCAGAAGGACCAAACATCGGTCTTATAACGTCAATGACAACTTACTCTACAACAAATGAGTACGGATTCTTAGAAACTCCATACAGACGTGTGGACAAAGAAACTGGTGAAGTTACTGAAGACATTGTTTATTTAACAGCTGATGAAGAAGATAAATATATAATTGCACAAGCTAATGAACCTTTAGACGAAAATTCAAGATTTGTAAACGAGAGAGTATCCGGTCGTGGTATCAACGGCGAAAATGATATTTATCCTCGTGAAGTTGTAGATTATATGGACGTTAGTCCGCAACAAATTGTATCTGTTGGTACTGCCATGATTCCTTTCTTGGAAAATGATGACGCCACTCGTGCGTTGATGGGTTCCAACATGCAAAGACAAGCTGTTCCATTGTTGTCTACACAAGCGCCAATAATCGGTACTGGTATTGAACACAAGGCAGCAAAAGATTCAGGCGTTGTTGTAAAAGCAAAACACAAAGGAACTGTAACAAAAGTTTCTTCAGATATGATTGAAATTACTCGTGATGACGACAGAAAAGTCGACAAATACACAATTCGTAAGTTCAAAAAAGCAAATCAAGGTACTACATTTAATCAAAGACCTATTGTAAATAAAGGTGACAAAGTTGAGGTTGATGACATCATCGCGGATGGTCCAAGTACACATATGGGAGAAATGGCATTAGGTAAAAACATACTTATTGCATTTATGACTTGGGAAGGTTACAACTACGAAGACGCGATGTTGTTGAATGAAAAATTAGTGTTAGACGATGTATTGACATCAGTTCATATAGAAGAACACGAATCCGAAGCTCGTGAAACAAAATTAGGAGCAGAAGAAATCACAAAAGACATTCCTAATGTCGGAGAAGAGATGAGAAAAAATCTTGACGACGAGGGAATAATCAGAATCGGAGCTGAGGTCAAAGCAGGAGATATTTTAGTTGGTAAAGTTACTCCAAAAGGGGAAACTGAATTAACTGCCGAAGAAAGACTTTTAAGGGCAATCTTTGGAGAAAAAGCCAGAGAAGTAAGAGATACTTCGTTAAGAGTTCCTCACGGTGAATCGGGAGTTGTAGTTGACGTCAAGACTTATTCAAGAGCAAATGGAGATGAATTGTCTCCTGGAGTTAACAAAGTAGTCAGAGTTTTTGTCGCAACAAAGAGAAAAATTATGGTCGGCGATAAAATGTGCGGTCGTCACGGAAACAAGGGTGTCGTTTCGAGAATTATGCCCGAAGAAGATATGCCATATTTGCCTGATGGAACACCAGTACAAGTAGTTCTTAACCCATTAGGTGTACCTAGTCGTATGAACATCGGACAAGTACTTGAAGTTCACTTGGGACTTGCGGCAAGTAAATTAGGTTGGAAGGTAGCTACACCAGTATTCGATGGTGCAAGCGACCTTGAAATAGAAGACGCTTTGGAAGAAGCAGGATATCCAAAATCTGGAAAAATTTGGTTAAGGGATGGAAGAACAGGAGAATATTTCGACAACCCCGTAACAGTAGGATATATGTATATGTTGAAGCTACACCATATGGTTGCAGAAAAAATTCACGCAAGATCTACTGGACCATACTCTCTTGTAACACAACAACCACTTGGAGGTAAAGCTCAATTTGGTGGACAAAGATTTGGAGAAATGGAAGTATGGGCATTGGAAGCTTACGGTGCAGCTCATACTCTTCAAGAAATTCTAACAGTTAAATCAGATGATGTAGTAGGACGTGTTAAAACTTATGAGGCAATCATTAAAGGTGAAAATATTCCTGAGCCAGGAATACCAGAATCATTCAAGGTTTTAATTAAAGAACTTCAATCATTATCTTTGGATGTTAAATTACTTGACGAAAACAATGAAGAAGTCGAATTGATAGATGAAGACACAGATTCTACTGAATTCGGCAGCGATGATACACTATAGGAAAGGAGAGAGCTCCTTGGTACAAAAAAATACTTTTGAAGCTATGAAAATTGGTTTGGCTTCACCTGACAAGATAAGACAATGGTCGTGTGGAGAAGTAAAAAAACCAGAAACTATAAATTATAGAACATTAAAACCTGAAAAGGAAGGATTGTTCTGTGAAAAAATATTTGGGCCAACTAAAGACTACGAATGTAATTGTGGAAAATACAAGAGAATTAGATACAAGGGAATTGTGTGCGAAAAATGTGGAGTAGAAGTCACTAAATCAAAAGTAAGACGTGAAAGAATGGGTCACATTGAATTAGCAGCTCCTGTAAGTCATATCTGGTATTTCAAAGGAATACCATCTCGTATGGGATTGCTATTAGATATGAGCCCAAGAGCTTTGGAAAAAGTTCTATATTTTGCATCTTTCGTGGTAATTGATCCAGGAAAAACAGATTTGTATGAAAAACAATTATTGACAGAACGTGAATACGAAGAGTATTGCGAAAAATACGAAGAAGATGTCGATTTCAGAGCTAAAATGGGCGCTGAAGCGATAAAAGAACTTTTACAAAAAATAGACTTACAAGAAGAATACAAAAATCTAACTGAAACTTTTGAAGGTTCGACTGGACAAAAAAAGGTTAGAATTTTAAGAAGGCTTGAGGTTGTAGAAGCTTTTATTGAATCTAAAAATGACCCTTCTTGGATGATTATGGATGTAATTCCTGTAATTCCTCCAGACATCAGACCTATGGTTCAACTTGAAGGTGGAAGATTTGCTACAAGTGATTTGAATGATTTATACAGAAGAGTTATAAATAGAAATAACCGTCTACAAAGATTGTTGGATATTGGTTCGCCAGAAATTATCGTTCGTAACGAAAAAAGAATGCTTCAAGAAGCTGTAGATGCTCTTATAGACAATGGAAGACGTGGAAAACCGGTAACTGGACCAGGAAATAGACCATTGAAGAGTTTGTCAGATATGCTAAAAGGTAAATCTGGTCGTTTCAGACAAAACTTGTTGGGTAAGAGAGTTGACTATTCAGGTCGTTCGGTAATAGTAATCGGTCCTAACTTGAAATTCTACCAATGCGGTCTTCCTAAGAAAATGGCGCTTGAACTTTTCAAACCATTTGTAATCAGAGAATTGGTTAAAAGAGAAATATCTCACAACGTTAAAAACGCTAAGAAATTAGTTGAGAGAGAAAATGATAAAGTGTGGGATGTTTTGGAAGATATTATAGTAGACCATCCAGTATTATTAAACCGTGCACCGACACTTCACAGACTTGGTATCCAAGCATTTGAACCAATACTAGTTGAAGGAAAAGCTATCAAACTTCACCCATTGGTATGTACTGCTTACAATGCGGACTTTGACGGCGACCAAATGGCTGTCCATTTGCCACTTTCACCGGAAGCACAAGCAGAAGCTAGACTTTTGATGTTGAGTACTAATAACATACTAGCACCAAAAGACGGCAAGCCAATCACGACTCCATCACAAGATATGGTACTTGGTTCATTCTATATGACTACTAGAAAAGAAGGTCAAAAAGGCGAGGGATTGATTTTCAAAGATATAGACGAAATGATGCTCGCTTATGCAATGCACTATGTAACTCTACAAACTATCGTAAAAGTTAGACGTAACAGTGTAAACAATGATGGAACAAGCAAAATTATTGAAAGTACGGTTGGTAGATTTATTTTCAACGAAGGCATATCGCAAGATTTGGGAATGGTAAATCGTGAAGAAGACCCATATTCTCTTGAAGTAGATTTGCAAGTTGACAAAAAAATGCTATCGAAAATCATTGATTTGACTTTCAGAAAACATGGAAATATAAGAACAGCGGAATTATTGGACTACATTAAATCAATCGGATACAAGTATTCAACTATTGGTGCATTGACAATATCAATGGGAGATATTACAATTCCAGATTCTAAAAAAACAATAATAAGCAAAGCCGAACAACAAATAGATTTGGTGCAAGATATTTATCTTCAAGGTGATATAACAAACGAAGAGAGATACAAAAAAGTCATCGAGATTTGGGAACAATGTATTAAAGATGTGACAAAAGCGTTGATGACAAATTTACCAGATGACAACAACTTGAATATCATGGCCGTTTCTGGAGCCCGTGGTAGTGAAAATCAAATCAGACAATTAGGTGGTATGCGTGGACTTATGTCAGATACTGCTGGTAATACGATTGAAATTCCTATCACGTCAAATTTCCGCGAAGGTCTTTCGGTACAAGAGTTCTTTATATCGACTCACGGTTCAAGAAAGGGTCTATCAGATACCGCACTTAGAACAGCGGACTCTGGATATTTGACAAGAAGACTTGTAGATGTTTCACAAGATGTCATAATCACAGAAGATGACTGTGGAACTGATGAATATGTAGTAGCAAAAGAAATTAAAGATGGCAATAGACAAGTTGAAGATTTGAAATCGAGAATAATCGGAAGATATTCATTCGAAGATATTCTTGATTTGGAAACTGGAGAAATCATCGTTCATAAGAATGATATGATTACAGAAGCTATTGCGGATAAAATAGAATCAAAAGGTATTGAAGAAGTCAAAGTTAGAAGTGTTCTTGGATGTAAGATGAAACACGGCGTGTGCGCTAAATGTTACGGAAGAAACTTGGCAACTGGAAAGCCAGTAAACATCGGTGAAGCAGTTGGTATTATCGCTGCACAATCTATCGGTGAACCGGGTACACAATTGACGATGAGAACTTTCCACTCAGGTGGTATCGCCGGAGTTGGAATCACATCAGGTCTTCCTAGAGTTGAGGAGTTATTCGAAGCTCGTAAACCAAAAGGACTTGCTTACATTACAGAAATTGAAGGTACTGTTAAAATCCAAGAAAATAAAAAGAGAAATGATGTTATTGTAACTGCTGAAGATGGCGAAGAAAGAGTATATCAAATTCCTTACGGAGCTCACATCAGGGTTAATGACGGAGACCATGTAGAAAAAGGAGAGCCATTGACAGAAGGTTCTATCAATCCACAAGATATACTACGAGTTAACGGAGCAGAAGGCGTTCGTGATTATATCATCAGAGAAGTACAAAAAGTTTACAGACTTCAAGGTGTAGACATTGACGATAAGCACATCGAAATCATAATCAGACAAATGATGAGCAAAATCAAAGTTGAAGATAGCGGAGATTCAGGATTCTTGTCTGGAAGTGTTGTAGACGCAAGAGATTTCAAAATGACAAACGAACAACTTTTAAAAGAAGGAAAGATTCCTGCAACTGGAAGCCACTCATTAATGGGCATAACAAAAGCTTCTCTCGCTACAGAAAGTTTCTTATCTGCAGCATCTTTCCAAGAAACTACAAGAGTGTTGACGGAAACTTCAATAAAAGGTAAAGTAGATCACTTAATAGGCTTAAAAGAAAATGTAATAATTGGTAAGCTTATACCTGCAGGTACAGGAATAGCAAGATATGATAAGATTAACATAGACTATGAGGGAAAAGCTGAAGAAGAAATGATGGAAGCTGAAAAATTAGCAGAAAACAATGAAACAGAAGTTGATTCTGAATTAGAGTCTGAAGAGCAATCAAAAGATTACGAATCATTACAAGAAGAAGATGAATAATATTTAAGAATTAAGGGATGTGTTTTTTGCATCCCTTTTTCTCATAATAAAAAGGAGTTTTTATGAAAGACGATACGAACATCATAGAGATTAAAAACTTGTGTTTTCAATATGAACAAAATTCAAAAGAAGTGCTAAAAAATGTAAATATTGAAATAAAAAAAGGTGAGTTTGTCTGCATACTTGGTCACAATGGTTCAGGGAAGTCTACATTGGCAAAATTGATAAATGCGCAGTATTTACCAACTAAAGGCGATGTTTTAGTTGGAGATATGAACACCAAAGACGACGAAAATTTGTGGAATATTCGTGAGATGTGTGGAATGGTGTTTCAAAATCCGGACAACCAATTGGTAGCTACAATAGTCGAAGAAGATGTTGCGTTTGGCCCGGAAAATTTGGGAGTACCCAGACAAGAACTTAGAAAAAGGGTTGATGATTGCTTGCAACTTGTTGGAATGAGTGAATACAAAAGACATTCTCCAGCGCTTCTTTCAGGAGGACAGAAACAGAGAATCGCGATAGCTGGGATATTGGCTATGAATCCAAAATGCTTGTTGATGGATGAACCAACGGCTATGCTCGACCCTAAGGGTAGAAAAGACATTATAGATACTATTATAAAATTGAGAGAGCTAGGGAAAACCATAGTTCACATCACTCATTATATGGAAGAATGTGTCAGTGCGGACAGAATAATCGTGATAAATGAAGGAGAAGTTGTGCTTGAAGGTAATCCGAGGGAAGTTTTTTCGAATGTCGAAAAAATGAAAGAAATGGGTTTGGATGTGCCAGAGCCAACAGAGATAAGCTACTTGTTGAACAAATCAAATATAAATGTGAGAAAAGATGTGCTCACTGTTGATGAATTGGTTGAAGCTTTAGAGAATTGTCAGGTGCATTAATGAAGATTGAAATAAAAAATTTAGAACACATTTACAATAAATCAAATCCATTCGAGAAAATAGCTCTTAAAAATGTCAATTTGGAGATAAATCTAAATGAGTTTATAGGAATAATTGGACATACTGGCAGTGGAAAATCAACGCTTTTACAGCACTTGAATGGATTGCTAGAGCCGACAGATGGTGAAGTATTTGTGGATGGAATATCTACAAAGACAAAAGTCAAAACAGATATAAGAAAAAATGTAGGGCTAGTCTTTCAATATCCTGAATATCAATTATTTGAAGAAACTTGCTACAAGGATATCGAGTTTGGCCCCAAAAATCTCGGACTATCAGAGGAAGAAATTAAAAATCGTGTAGAGTGGGCGTGCAAGGCTGTTGGATTAGATGTTGAGCATATGAAAGAAAAATCTCCATTTGAATTATCAGGTGGTCAAAAAAGAAGAGTCGCAATAGCGGGAGTACTGGCAATGAAGCCAAAATTTTTGGTTTTGGATGAGCCAACTGCAGGACTTGATCCTGTTGGACGAGATATGATTTTAAATCAAATCAAAAATCTTTTTGATAATGAATATATGACAGTGATATTGGTTAGCCATAGTATGGAAGATATAGCAAAACTATGCAGCCGTGTAATTGTCATCGACGACAGCACCGTTTTTATGGATGATACTCCAGAAGTTGTTTTCAGTAGAGAAAATGAGCTCAGAGAAATCGGGCTTAGCATACCTCAATCCACACAGGTAGTTAGAAGATTAAAAGAAAAAGGTATGAATTTATCCACGGAAGCGTTGAATGTCGAACAAGCTTTTGAATCAATAAAGAAAGCATTGGAGAGTGAATTATGATTAAGGATATAACGATAGGTCAATATTTTGCATCAGATAGTATAATTCACAAATTAGACCCAAGAGTCAAAGTTGCGTTTGTATTTTTTTATATTATTGGTATATTTTTAGTGACGAAGCTTTGGGTTTATGCACCGATATTTTTGTTTTTGATATTTGTAATTTTAATTTCGAAAATAAAATTAAATTTCGTTTTTAAAGGAATAAAACCATTATTGCCGATTATTTTGTTGACGTTTTTGTTAAATATTTTGATGACGCCGGGCGAAGTTGTTGGTAAATTTTGGATTTTTAAGGTGACGAAATCCGGATTGAATGTCGGGTTTTTTATGGCATTCAGACTGATTTTTTTAGTTATTGGAACAAGTTTGTTGACATTGACAACATCTCCAATTGAGCTTACAGATGCGATGGAAAAAATGCTATATCCATTTTCTAAAATAGGATTTCCGGCACACCAATTTGCAATGATGATGACAATAGCACTTAGATTTATTCCTACTTTATTTGAAGAAACCGACAAAATAATGAAAGCTCAAATGGCAAGAGGAGCGGATTTTGAATCGGGGAATATAATAAAAAGAGCAAAAAATTTGGTTCCGCTTTTGGTTCCACTATTCATCAATGCGCTAAAAATTGCCGGAGAACTCGCAGTAGCTATGGAAGCGCGATGTTATCGTGGTGGAGCTGGTAGAACCAGATTAAACGAACTGTCTTATGAGAAAAAAGATTTTATAGCCTATTTTATTATTGTTTTGCTGTTTGTTTTAATCATTGTGAGTAGAATATTATGAAAAATATAAAACTTACGGTGCAATACGATGGCTCAAAATACTATGGTTGGCAAAAGTTAAATGATTTGCCATCTGTCCAATCAGAAATCGAAGAAGCCGTTAAAAAAATGGTTCATAAAGATGTTAAAATCAACGGAGCTGGAAGAACTGACAAGGGCGTTCATGCAAAGGGTCAAGTTTGTAATTTCGTTGTCGATACTGATATCAGTGCGAACAATTTTTTGATGGGTATAAATCATTTCACAAGCGATTCTATAGTAATTGTAAAATCAGAAGAAGTTGATATGGATTTTCACGCCAGATTTAGTGCAAAATCAAAAACGTACAAATATATTCTGTGCAATAAATACTATATGGAGCCATGGTTTAACGATTATAAGGGGCACAGGAAATACTACATTGATTTTGACTTGCTTCTTGAATGTAAGGATTTGTTGATTGGAAGACATAATTTTACATCTTTTGTGAATGATTTGGAAGAAAATACTAATCCTGTAAGGACAATAGATTTGATAAATATTGAGAAAATTGGCGATGATATTGTCTTCACATTTAAGGCGGAAAGTTTTCTAAGAAATATGGTTAGAATTTTAGTCGGAAGTATGGTCGATGTAGCACGTGGTAGAAAAAGCATTGATTGGCTTAAAAATGCTTTGGAAAATGAAGACAGACAATCTGCTGGCATTACAATAGAACCTGGTGGGTTATATCTTATGGAAATAGAATATTAAGGGGGAGCAAATGAAAAATATGATTAGAAAACTAATGAGTTTCGTTGTAATAATGATGATGACATTGGTTTTCGTAAACAGTGAATCTTTTGCACAAGGAGATACATTTGTTATTGGTATGGAGGCAAATTACGCACCATTTAACTGGTCACAGGCAACGGACAAGAATGGCGCTTATCCAATTGAAAACAGTAAAGGCGAATACGCTAACGGATACGACCTTCAAATTGCAAAACTGATAGCAAAGAGTTTGAACAAAAAGCTTGTTGTCGTGAAGATGGAATGGGACGGACTTGCACCTGCAGTTATGAGTGGCAAAGTTGATGCGATTATCGCCGGTATGAGTCCTACAAAGGAAAGAAAACAGCAGATAGATTTTTCGGACACTTATTACAGTTCCGATTTGGTAATTGTAACCAAGAAAAATAATAAATATTTGAAAGCTAAAAAGCTTGATGATTTGAAAGATGCAAAAATCACTGGACAATTGAACACTTTTCACTACTCTGTCATTGACCAGATAAAAGGAGTGGACAAGCAAGCTGCGATGGAAAATTTTCCTTCTATGATTTCTGCTGTGCTTGCGGAAAAAATAGATGGATATGTAGCTGAAAAGCCACAAGCATTGAGTGCAGAAGCTTCAAATGCTGAGCTTTCATACATTGAATTTGGCAAAGGACTAGGATTTAAGACATCAATTGAAGACACATCAATAGCAATTGGTGTTAAGAAAAATTCTAAATTGACTGCACAAATCAACGAAGCATTGAAGAAAATAACTCCTGAAGATAGAGATAAGTTGATGAAAGAAATGGTTAGACTCAACGTTGAAAAGGACAAGCCACAAGGGTTTTTTGCCAAGGTGAAGGATATTTTCAACGAGTACGGTTCCCTATTTATAAAAGGAGCTTTGATGACATTATTTATTGCAAGTGTGTCGACAATAGTGGGATTTTTAATTGGAATAGTGGTTGCGGTTATCAGAAATATGAAGCTCGACAAGGATAAGAACAAATTCTCATATTGTTTGCACAAACTAATCAACTTCATTTTGGCTTGTTATGTTGAAGTATTCAGAGGAACTCCGATGATGGTTCAAGCGATGTTGATTTACTTCGGAGCAAAATTATATTTGGGGATCGATATGGCACCAATTAGTGCGGCACTATTCATCGTTAGCATAAACACTGGAGCGTACTTGTCAGAAGTTGTCAGAGGCGGAATTAATTCAATCGATGTTGGACAAATGGAAGCCTGCAAGGCTGTCGGTATGACACACGCACAGTCTATGATTTATGTAATATTGCCACAAGCTATCAAAAATATATTGCCATCAATAGGCAATGAGTTTGTAATCAACATAAAAGACACGTCAGTATTGAATGTAATCAGCGTTACAGAATTGTTCTTCGTGTCAAAATCAATTGCAGGTTCAACATATAATATTTTCGAGACATATGCCGTTACTTGCGTGATATATTTTGTGTTGACATTCTCATTGACAAGAATTTTGTTGCTTATCGAGAAAAAAGCTTACAACAGAGAATACGTAATGGAATCTACGACTGGAGGTATGTTCAATGGAAAATAAAATCATCGAATTACAACACTTGAAAAAAAGTTACAATGGTGTAGAAGTACTAAAAGATATTGATTTTACTATTTCAAAAGGCGAAGTTTTATCGATAATTGGTTCTTCTGGTTCGGGAAAATCGACGATGCTAAGATGTATAAATCTTCTCGAAAAACCAAACGGAGGGGACATAAAATACCACGGAGAATCCATACTTTCTTCGAAGTTTGATCAAAACAAATACAGGTCAAAAGTTGGAATGGTGTTTCAACAATTTTATTTATTTGAAAATATGACTGTTATTGAAAATTGCACAATTGCACAGATAAAAGTGTTAAAGAGAGACAGGCAATCTGCAATAAAAGAAGCAGAGAAGTATTTGGACCTCGTTGGAATGATTGAACACAAAAACAAAAAACCAAGTATGTTGTCAGGCGGACAAAAACAAAGAGTTGCAATAGCAAGGGCGTTGTGTATGAATCCTGAAGTTTTGCTATTTGACGAGCCAACATCGGCACTTGACCCAGAAATGGTGAATGATGTCTTACAAGTAATGACGAAACTTGCAGAATCCGGAATGACAATGGTTGTCGTGACGCACGAAATGCAATTTGCAAGAGATGTGTCAACGAGAGTTTGTTTTATGAACGAAGGTTACATTATCGAAGACACAGACCCATTCACAATGTTCACAAATCCAAAACACGAAAGAGTAAAAGAATTTTTGAAAAATTATTTGAATAATTAAAATTTTCTCCCTTATTAAAATAAGGGAGATTTTTTTCACTTAAGTGAGTTGACCGAACTAATGCGAAACAAAAATCCACTATGCAGGTGGAAGACATTAGCTTTAGCTTAAAGCAAAATATAACCTCCTATGATAGAATAGTGTTGCCTGAAAAGCTTGGCATATTAACAAAGGAGGTTATCATCCTAATAGATATTAGTAGTTTATCGCACACAAGATGGAATTGTAAATACAATATAGTATTTAAAATGCGCAGACTAATAATATGGGGGAAATTAAAACAAGATGTATAATATTATGTGGGTTTTTAAAAGAAAACCACCAGCACATTGAACTGACTATAAAGTTTGACTTAAAAAGTCAATTCACGTGTTGGTGGTTATGATTTGTGCGTTAGAAATTAAGAAATCGCAAGATAAGTCGATTGCTGTTGACAATGAATTACCTAACGACCACAGCATATTTTTTGATATTATATCGGCTGTCGAAGATTGAACGAGATACCCAATAACCATTTGGTTTATCTTCTGCGGGGTCTATGATGTGCATTCTGTTTCTATCGTATCCATCCACAACCATTACGTGAGCGTTATAGAGGGCGTTTTTGCCCCAGAAGTAATCCTTGAATGTCGGTTTTCGAAATTTGTATGTTCCGAAAAATATTACAGGGTTTCCCTTTGCTATTTCCTGTCTTATCTGTTCAGAAGATTGTCCGGATATGTTCTCGGCTTTTGTGTATCTATTTGCCCATTTTGTCAAAGGCTCAGGAAATATTGACTGGTAGATTTTTTCGTCAATATTAAAAGGAGAACCCGCAAATCCGTGGTTTGGATTGCCATCAGATGCTAGTGGCATTTCTTTTATGAATTGTTTTACATTTGTGTCTTTTTTTATATTTTTGTAGTGCAGACATTGCAAAAGAGAAGCTGCTTCACAGCCCATAGGCAATCCTGCTTTGTTTTGATTGATTTGTGCTACTTTTAATAGTACATAATCTTTTTTCAAGGTGTTCTGTTCGACGATTTCACTAAACTTTTCTCTCAATCCTCCACCGACTAATGTGATTTTATGAATATCGAATTTGTCAAATAAAATTTTTTCATTCTTACTAAGTGGACTATTTTTTGATACAAAAATAATTGGTGAGTTCTCCATAGCTGCCGTAGGTGCAACGGTTACGCAATCGATGAGTTCAGATGAGTTTTTTTCGCCGTTTTTAGCGATGAATATTGAACTGGAATTTTTGTAAAACTGGTCAGCTATTTTAAAGCTGGTGTCATTTCTGTTGTTGCCGAAAATCAATGAAGCATTTTTAAAATTTGATTTGAATTTGGAAGTATGACCACCAATCAAAAAAATTTTTTTGAAATTGAATTTAGCGTATTTTTCATTGAACGACTTGATGTTCTCATCGATAAACAAGATAGGACTGTTTAATTTACAAGATACGCTGCTAATAGTTGCGGCATCGACAATTGATTTTCTAGAATGAACTACAAATGCTTTGTCGAAATTTTTGCCTTTGTTTAATTTTGAAACCTCAGTTGCTATTTGAAAAGAGGTCTCTATCCTATCCTTACCAGAAATTCTTTTGGTATTATATCCTTTCGAACAAAGAAGTCGTTCTTGTGAATTTGAGATGCTTTTTTTGCCGCCGATAAGTATAATATTCGATGATTTCAATCGTTTAATCTCTTTTAAAGTCGATGCGTTTAATTCATCGTAATCTGTCAAAAGTATTGGACAATTTAGTCTTTTAGCGAGTAAGCCAACGGACAATGAGTCCGAGATTTTTTCTGAATTTACCAATATTACATTGCCTGATTTTACTGGATAAGTGTAAGAAGAAATTCTCACAGCGGTTTCATATCTGTTTGCACCTTCAAACAATACTTTTTCTACATTTTTTTGGGCAAAACTTTCGATTGAAGTTGTAAGCGATAAGATTGTCAAAATTGCAAATACTGTTATCTGTTTAAATAAATTTTTCATTCTAATACCTATTTGTTCAAACTATTCAATGGGCCAACATACTCAGCACAACTCCATCCGAGATATACTCTTATCAAATCTGGGAAAAATAGAGATACGATTTTCATTAAAAATTCATCGTAGCCGAAAACTTTTACTTGTGAATAATTTAAATGTAAAATAACTAAAATATTTATGACTGGTATCAGTAAAGTCAACGATACGATTCCTGTTCCGTAAACTATTTTAAATAAAAGCCACACGTTTACTATTGGAATTAAACTCCACAATCCAAAAATTCCTGCTTTTTCAAACATTTTCCACATTCCTATTATGTTAATTAAAGATAAAATTAAAATTACAGGCAAAGCCATAATTACCAAAGCCATTTGCATCACTCCTTTTTTATATTATACCATTGGAAATCTTTTTTTTAAAAAGTATGATGAAAAAATTTTGCATATTTCTCATAAAAATTTGACAAATTATTAAAAATGTATTATCATACTTTTATTAAAAGCTGTGCTCAGAACGAAATATTTGATTGATTTTACAGAGAATCCTGTTTGGTGAGAAGGATAAATTATAGAGTATTTGAATCATCTGAAAGAAGCTCACAGGTCTAATAGGTCTGTGCGTGTCACTTGACGTTACAAGAAATGAGAGGTTTACACAATTAGGGTGGTACCGCGGTTTATTCGTCCCTTGGAATTTATTTTCCAAGGGATTTTTTAATTTTATTTTATAAGGAGATAATGTATGAAAAAGTTTAAGGAACTTTCTAAGAAACCTGTTAAAGAACGTGAACAGGCGACTAGTAAGTATTGGAAAGAGATAGACCTTTTGAATGAAACTTACAACAGCAGAGACGAAGACAATAGATATGTATTTTACGATGGCCCTCCAACAGCCAATGGTAAGCCTGGTATACATCACGTTATCAGTAGAACGTTGAAGGATATGACTTGCAGATACAAAACAATGCAAGGATATAAAGTTTACAAAAAAGCAGGATGGGATACTCACGGTCTTCCAGTTGAAATCGAAGTTGAAAAGAAACTCGGTCTTCACGATAAGAAAGAAATCGAAAATTACGGCATAGAAAAGTTCAACGAAGAATGTAAAAAATCCGTATTTGCTTACAGAGAAAAATGGCAAGAAATGTCAGACAGAATGGCATACAATGTCGATATGGATAATCCTTACATCACATTGGACAATGATTACATCGAATCTGTCTGGGCGTTGTTAGATAAAATGTACAAGGATGGTTTGATTTACGAAGGAGCAAAAATTCTTCCTTACTGTCCAAGATGTGGTACAGGTCTTGCATCTCACGAAGTTGCACAAGGATATGAAAATATAAAAACAACTACTGCTTATGTAAAATTCAAGAGAAAAGATGCAGACGAATATTTCTTGGCATGGACTACAACTCCATGGACATTGCCATCAAATGTTTGCTTGACAGTTCATCCAGATATAGATTACATTTTAGCCGAAAAAGACGGCGAGAAATTATATCTCGCAAAAAACAAAGCTCATGATTTGTTGGGTCACGAAGGTGAAGATTATAAATTATTAAAAGAATTAAAAGGTAAAGATATGGAGTTTATGGAATATGAACAACTTTTACCAATTTATGAAGTCAACAAAAAAGCATTTTACGTAACTTTGGCAGATTATGTAACCGTTGAAGACGGTACAGGAATTGTTCACACAGCTCCTGCTTTCGGAGAAGACGACTATCAAACGGGAAGAAAATACGATATGCCACTTATCAATCCTGTTGACGAAGAAGGAAAATTCATCGGAGGCCCATGGGCTGGCCAACACGTTATGGACACTGACCCAGAAGTTCTTCAAAGACTAAGAGATGAAAATAAATTATTTAAAAAGCAAAAAATAGAACACAACTATCCGCACTGCTGGAGATGTCATACACCACTTATTTATTATTCAAAACCATCATGGTATATCGAGGTTAGCAAGTTAAAAGACAAATTGGTTGAAAATAATAATGGCGTACATTGGCATCCAGAACACGTAGGTGAAGGAAGATTTGGAAATTGGCTTGAAAATATTAAAGATTGGGCAATTTCAAGAAACAGATATTGGGGAACTCCATTAAATATTTGGAAATGTGAAAAATGTAATCACACCCTTTCTGTTGGTTCGAGAAAAGAATTAAAAGAATTGGCAATAGAAGATATCGATGAAAATATCGAATTACACAGACCATACGTTGATGACGTTCACATTAAATGTCCTGAATGTGGAGAAGTTATGACAAGAGAAAAAGACGTAATAGATGTTTGGTTTGATTCAGGAGCGATGCCATTTGCACAACAACATTGGCCATTTGAACACAAAGATGATTTTGACAAAGTATTTCCGGCTGATTTCATCAACGAAGGAATTGACCAAACACGTGGATGGTTCTATTCGCTGTTGGCGATATCTACAATGATAACTGGCAAATCACCATACAAAAATGTTATGGTAAATGATTTAATCTTGGATAAAGACGGTAAGAAGATGAGTAAATCAAGAGGCAACACAATAGACCCTATTGAATTATTCGACAAATATGGAGCAGATGTTGTAAGATTTTACTCACTTTACGTTTCTCCACCTTGGATTCCAACAAAATTTGACGTAGATGGATTGAAAGAAGTTGAAAGTAAATTCTTCAGGTCATTTAGAAACACTTACAATTTCTTCCAAATGTATGCAACAACAGACGAAACAGACCCTACAGAATATTTTGTAGAATATAAAGACAGAGCTGTTATTGACAAGTGGATTTTGTCGAAATTTACTAACTTGGAAAAATTCTACTTTGAAAATATGGACAATTTCGATTACACAAAAGTCGCACGTGAAATTTCTAATTTTGTCATCGAAGATTTATCGAACTGGTACATCAGACGTAACAGAAGAAGATTTTGGAAAACAGAAATGGACACTGACAAAAAGGCAGTCTACAACACAACTTACGAAATACTTGTAGGACTCACAAAATTAATCGCGCCATTCACTCCTTTTATTGCAGAAGAAATGTATCACGATTTGACAGGCGAAAAATCAGTTCACTTGGCTTATTTTGACAAAGTAAATGAAGAGTTAATCGACAAAAAATTAGAGGAAAGAATGGAAATTGTCAGAACTTTTGTAACTCTTGCGAGAGCTTCTCGTGAAGAGGTTAATATCAAAGTTCGTCAACCGTTGAAGAAAATAGTCCTAGATGAAAGATTCAGAGAAAAAATCGAAGAATTCAAGGATTTAATAAAAGAAGAAATCAACTTAAAAGACATCGAATACAAGAAAGATTTGTCTGAATTTATGAATTACGAATTAAAACCTAACTTCAAAGTTGCTGGAAGTATTCTCGGAAAACACATCAAATCCTTTGGCAATTATTTGAAAGATGTTGACGCGAAGGAATTTGTAAGTCGACTTGACAAATCTGATATGACTATCAACTTAGACGGAGAAGATGTCGAAATCAAAAGAGATTATGTAGATGTTAGAATCAACTCAAAAGAAGGCTTCGATGTGACAATGCAAGGAGATTATTTCGTAATCTTGGATACAGAAATCACTGATGATTTATTAATGGAAGGATATGCACGTGAACTTGTAAGTAAGGTTCAACAAATGAGAAAAGCCAATGATTTTGATGTACTAGACAACATCACAATCTCTATCAATCCAACAGACAAAATAAAACAAGCAATTGAAAAATACAAAGACTTCATCAAAGACGAAACTCTAACTGTAGATATTAAATTAGATGAAAATGTCGAAGGTGAAGAAGTTGATTTGAATGGAGAAAAAGTAAAAATTAAAGTTGAAGTTGTTACTAAATAATAATCTAGCCTGCTGAAATTCAGCGGGCTATTTTAATTTATGAGCGCAAATAGTTACAAAAAATCAATAATTTTAGAAAAATCTTGCAACTGTATTATATTGATGGTAATCTATATAACATACGGGGGATATAATGAAAAACAAAAACACGATTATAAGGGCAATTTTAGTATTTGCATTCAGTTTGGGAATAATTTTTTTCATAAAAAGCAAAATAGGGGTTGACGATGCTTTTGAGACAATAAAAAAAGTGGGAAGTATATTTATGGCAGGATGTATACTGACTATGTTTATGTTTTTTTTGTTAGAGGCTATTTCTTATAAGTATTTACTCAAAATTCAAGGCTATGATGTATCATTTAGAAGATGCTTTGGATATACATTCACAGATTATTTTTTCAGTATGATTTCACCAGGTGGAAGCTTGGGACAACCTCTCCAATACCACACCATGAGAGGCGATAATATTGATTCGTTGACTACAATCAATTCACTACTTTCTTTTAATTGGATATATCATCTGTCGATGGTTATAATATTTTTTGTAGCAATGGTATGTGGATTGGTCAGACAAATAGCATCGATATCTGAGTTTAAATATCTCGTAATTTATGGAATTATGTGTCAAATAATACTTGTTATTGCAATAGGATTTTTGATGTTCAACAGCAATTTAGCGGCCAAAGTGATAAAATTTTTCAACGAAATTTTTTCTAAGGTCAAATTTTTGCGAAGATTCAGCAAATCTGAAGACGAAATATCCAAAACAATTGATGAACACAAAAATTTCGGAAAGTTTTTAATTAACAACAAGAAAGTTTTCTTTAAATTACTGTCAATATCAATTCCTATGTTGATGTTCTCATTTGCGATACCGGCGATTTTGTACAAATCATTGGGCCTTAACGCATACAGTTTTATGACGATGGTTTTGATTCAAGCTGTTGTGACGATTTCATTTGAAAGCGTGCACATACCTGGAGGAGTAGGCGTAATCGAAGGAAGTATGATGCTTGTGTACTCTGCTTTTATGCCCAAAACACTTGCTTTTACAATTATGGCAATCAATAGATTTGTAACTTTTTATTTGGCTGTTCCGATTGCTGGGCTGTACTTTTTGTTGGTAAAGACCGACAAGAAAAAATTTCAAAAGAATAACAAACTCATAAATGTAAATGAAAATTAATTTTCAAAAATCGACTTATTTTAATTAATGGGTCGATTTTTTTGTGATTTCGAAAATAGTAAATATTTAAGAGAGTTAATGGGTATAATATTTATATGTAATATTTTAAGCGAAAAAAATAAAATTTTTGAAAAAATATCATAATTTGTTTTTGCACTAGTTTTCAAAAGTAAAATAATACTTTTTTTATGAACCAAATCACAAATAAATCTGTAATATTATGGATTTCACATATATTAAATTTTTATGAGGGGTGAATGATTTGAAAGAGTTTTATAATAAGTATTTTATGAAACAGAAAATGATGCATCCGGTTATGTACGCTCTGTTGCCAATCGCACTGGTAGCGATTTATTTTTATGGGCTAAGAGTGTTAGCTTTATTTTTGCTGAACATAATTGTCGCATGCGTCGTTGAATATTTTTCTAACGCCAAAATATTCAACAGAAAGAAAATCTCCGAAGCTGCCATTGTAACATCGTGTCTTTTCACAATGACACTTCCAGCACAAATTCCTTATTGGATTTCAGCTGTGGGTATCGCATTTGGTATATTCTTCGGGAAAATGGTTTTTGGGGGATTTGCAAAAAATGTTTTCAATCCAGCATTAGTTGCTCGTGTATTTATTTACGTTAATTTTCCACAACAAATGACAATATATTGGAACAAGGCTGTCGGAGGATTTCCGGGAGGTTTTGGAACTTATTTGACACAATCATTGGATTCTATGACACAGCCAACTCCAATGACTGCATTCAAAGTAAATTCTTCTTTTGAGTCGATTCCTACGATGATTTTAGGGCAAATTCCTGGTGTAATTGGAGAAACTTGTAAAGTTTTGATTATTCTCGCAGCAATCTATTTGATTTATAAAAAAGTGGCGAGTTGGCAAATTATGGCAGGAAGTGTTGTAGGTTTTTGTGCATTGAGTTTGATTTTTAATGCAGTTGGTGTGACTTCCGTACCAAATCCAATTTATGGAATGTTGATGGGAGGATTTTTGTTTGGAACAGTGTTTATGGCAACAGACCCAGTATCTGCAGCCAAGACAACAATTGGAAAATGGATTTATGGCTTCATTATTGGAATCGTAACAGTGATTATTCGTGGATTCGCATTATTTGCTGGTGGAGTTATGTTTGCCGTATTAATTGGAAACACATTTGCACCAATTGTGGATTACTGCGTCAATAAAATCCAAGCTAATCAAAAAGCAAAATCGAATAAGGAGGTCAAGGTTAATGGCTAAGAAAAAATCAGTCGTATATCCAGTATTATTTATGTTGGGATTGACTTTGGTTTTGACATTGGCATTGGCTTTGTTAAATCAAGTTACAACTCCTACGGTAAAATTCAATCAGGATATAGAATTAAAACACAAGATTTTGAATGTTTTTAATATTTTACCAAAAGACACATCGGCATCTAATATAGATAAGACATTCAAAGACAATGTGGTTGAAGAAGACTACAAAGACAGTAAACTTTACATTTTAAAACAAAATGGCGAAGAAAAATCTTACGCCGTTCCGGTAAACGGACCTGGACTTTGGGGTTCAATAAGTGGATATGTTGGAATAACAAAAGATATGAAAAAAATCGTCGGCATCGAATTTATCAAACAAGAAGAGACTCCAGGATTAGGTGGACGTATTACGGAAGATGAATACAAAAACCAATACAGAGGCTTGGACATTTCAAATCCTGTCGATGGTAAAATCGTAATCAACAGACCGGCAAATGGTGGAAATATAGATGCGATAAGCGGTGCCACTCAAACATCTACATTTGTAGTCAATATGATTAACGAAGATGTCAATGAATTTATTAAGAATGGAGGAAAATAATGGCTAGTTCAAATAAATATTCTAAATTATTAAAAAGTGGCTTACTAGAAGACAACCCCGTTCTTATTCAAGTAATAGGCATCTGTTCTACATTGGCTGTGACAAACCTTTGTATGAACTCTCTTGTAATGGGGCTTGCGCTTTCCTTTGTAACAGGTTGCTCATCGTTTTTGATAAGCTTACTGAGAAAAGTAACACCAAAACACATTCGTATGATGGTGCAAGTATTTATTATTGCGTTTTTTGTAATAATCGTAGATATTTTCTTGAAAGCTTATATGCCCGAAATGAGCAAAACATTGGGACCTTATGTCGGATTGATTATAACTAACTGTATCATAATGGGACGAGCAGAAGCTTTTGCAATTTCAAACGACCCAGTTAGCAGTTTTGTAGACGGTGTTTCCTCGGGATTAGGTTATACAGCAGTACTCGTTACTATTGCTATAATCAGAGAATTATTCGGATTTGGAAGTGTTTTTGGATTTAGAATAATGCCAACAAATTTTGTCCCTTGGACTATGATGGTTATGCCACCAGCAGCATTCTTCATTTTACCTATTATTATGTGGATTGCAAACACGCATTTAAAACAAAAGGAAGGAGATGCTAAGTAATGACGATAAGTCCTTTAGTAATATTTTTTGCATCAATCTTTACTTCAAATATGATTTTTTCTAACTTTTTAGGAATGTGTTCATTCATCGCAGTGAGTAAAGAAATTGAAACTGCAACAGGATTGGGAATAGCAGTAACATTTGTATTGACAATTACGACGATAATCAATTTTTTCTTATACAAGTTGGTTGTGAGATTCAACATAGAATATTTGCGATATATTATTTTCATCATTTCAATTGCAGCATTTGTACAATTGTTGGAAATGGTATTGGAAAAATACATTCCAAATTTATACTACGCGCTTGGAATTTTCTTGCCACTAATCACAGTAAACTGCGCAATACTAGGCGTAAGTTTGTTTATGGTTATTAGAAATTACAACTTCTTACAAACAGTAGGATTTGCAATCGGAAGTGGACTTGGATGGATGCTTGCAATTGTATCAATGGCAGCAATCAGAGCTAAAATAAAAGAAACATCAGTTCCAAAAGGACTTCAAGGACCACCTATAACATTGATAATAACTGGTATAATGGCGATGGCATTCATCGGATTCTCAGGAATTGTGCAAATATCATAAGGAGCGTATTATGCAACAAATAATTATAACAACAATCGTAGTATCCATCTTATGTGCAGCATTTGCATTGCTTTTATCGTATGCCGACAAATACATCGCAGATTATGGAGAAGTCAAACTAACTATAAACAACGACAAAGAATTTACAGTAGATGGCGGAGATAGCTTATTGTCAACTTTGAGAAATCAAAAAGTATTCATCCCTTCTGCATGTGGAGGAAAAGGCTCGTGTGGATATTGTAAAGTAAAAGTGCTAGAAGGGGCAGGCCCTGTACTTGCAACTGAAAAGCCAATGTTGACAGAAGAAGAATTAAACAGCAATGTGAGACTTTCTTGCCAAGTTAAAGTAAAAAAGGACATATCGATTCAAATTCCAGAAGAACTATTCAATGTAAAAGAATATCAGACAACTCTTGTCGAAAAATTACCATTGACTGATAGAATCACAAAATTTAGATTTGAATTACCAGAAGGAGAGACAATCAAATTTAAACCGGGTCAATATGTCCAATTAAAAGCAGAAGAATATCCAAAAGGCGATGGATATGAAGCGTCTGACGAAGAAGTATTCAGAGCGTATTCTATTGCATCAAGTATAAGAGACGAAAAACACATTGAATTATTAATAGGCTATACAAAAGGGATTTGTACAACTTATTGCCACAAAATTCTTAAAGAAGGCGACAAAGTCACAATAAATGGACCTTATGGTGATTTCTACTATCACGACGAAGACACTGAAATAATCTTAGGAGCAGCAGGAACGGGATTTGCGCCAATAAGATCTATCCTAAATCATATGAGAGACCACGATATAAAAAGAAAAGCGAGATTCTACTTCGGAGCCAAAACACCAGATGATTTATTCTTGCTAGACGAATTGAAACAGTTTGAAGAAGACTTGTACGATTTCAAATTTATTCCGGTATTGTCAAGAACGACGCCGGAAATGAATTGGCAAGGAGATACGGGACATGCTGACGATGCAATCAAAAAATATTGCAAAGAAACAGGGAAAAACAGTTCAGCTTACTTGTGCGGTTCTCCACGAATGATAGAATCTTTGACAAAAGCACTAAACGAAGTTGGAGTAACTGACGATAGAATTTATTACGATAACTTCTAAAACAAAAGATCGATTGAAAATGATTTGAAATTAAATCATAAATTCAATCGATCTTTTTTAAATAAATACAGTTTTAAATTTGTTAAACTTTGTCTTTGGAATTTCATTACTGTAGCCCAAAGCTAACGCACAAGTTATTTCATATTTATCATCAACGTCAATAGAATCGAGAAAATCTCTAATAGGCTTACTGTCAAATGAATCATAAAATTGATTAATCCACACATTGGCAACATTCAACTCACAAGCTTTTAACATCATATTTTGCATTATACAGCCACAATCAAATTTTTTATTTCTATTGTCAAAATGGCTGAGGACAAGAATCATATTTTTGCAGTTGTAAAAGCCGTTGTAATTTTGGTTGTTCAAATGGCATCTAATCGCTTTCAATAAATTGTCCAAAACATCGTCATCAGAAATAGCAACCAATATATTATCCTGCATATTCATTCCGGTTGGAGCAAAAGTTCCTGCTTCGACAATTTGAGACAAATCATCAAATGAAACTTTCTGAGATGTAAAATTTCTTCGAGACCTTCTATTTTTAATAATATCCATAAAGTCCTCCTTGTGATATAATTTTAATACTGGGGGAGATAATTTGCAATTCGTAAAAACAAAACAAGATTGCCAAAATCTTTTAGAAATAGTTGCAGACACAGCAAGGATTTTACTTGAGAGCGGGGCAGAAACTTATAGAGTAGAAGATACAGCTTTCAGAATGAGTGCTAGCATTCAAATGGTAAATAAAATAAACGTATTTGTATCTTATACCTGCATAATAATTTGCCTGAGCTTTGATTTCGGAGACCTTGTGACAATGAGAAGAACTATTCCAAAAGCGACAAATTTATGGAAAATACACGAAATTAATAATTTTTCGAGAAATTTTGTCAAAGACAAATACACACTACAAGAATCTATTGACATAATAAAAAAAATTGACACAAGAAATGTAAATAAATATATGCACATTATAGGAGCAGCACTAGCATCAGGATTATTTTCTAATTTATTAGTAGGAGGAATAATCGAACCCGTGCTTGCATTTATAATATCTTTATTAGAAATGGTGGTTTATAGATTTTTCCAAATGAAAGAAAATCCGCAATTTGTCACAACTTACATAACTGTAGCATTTACGACACTATTGAGCTTATTAACAATAAAATTATTTTCTGCCTGTGATATTAAATTAAACTTAGATAGCATAATAATAGGATGTATAATGCCATTTGTTCCGGGAGTATCCATAACAAATTCAGTGCGAGATGTACTCAGCGGCGATTTATTATCTGGAATAAGCTCCATGATTAACGCAATAATCACGGCTCTAAGTATAGCACTTGGAGTAGGTAGCATACTCTACTTCGCAGTATTAATGGAGGCACTATAATGATAAAAATAATAATAGAATCTATAGTATCTTCATTAGCGACATTGGGATTTTCTCTATTTTATGACTCTCCAAAAAAATCATACAAAATAGTACTACTTTCAGGATTTGTAAGCTGGTTTATTTACAAAAATTTCACAGAAATATTAAACAACAAATTTATTTCCGCATTATTTGCATCAGTTGCAGTAGGAATAATCGGGGAAATTTCATCAAGAAAAATTCAAATGCCAGTAACAGTTTTTGTAATCCCTGGAATAATTTCATTAGTTCCAGGAGCGGATATGTACTACACAATGTACTACACGATTCAACAAAACTCAACATTAGCTTTCACACACGCAAAAAACGCTATGCTATTTGCAGCGAGCATTGCTCTTGGAATACTTGTTGCATCATTATCATCTAGGTCAATTAAACACAACACCACTGAACACGTACACACAAATACTTTATTCAAAATAAAAAATAAAAAAACACTTGACAAAAAATAAAAAACTTGTTATCATATAAAAGCACTTGAAGTTAAGTGCTTTTTAAAATGCAAAACAAAAAGCA
>NZ_CAMXVC010000002.1 GCF_947252345.1 uncultured Finegoldia sp. | reverse complement strand
ATGTGTATAAGAGACAGGAATTTTACATTTTTAAAAAGTATTTGAACGAAAAAATGCTGCACATAATGTGCAGCACCTAAATATTTTATTTCATTGAATTTACAATTTGTTTCATATTTTCAACAGTTGTTCTTCCTGTCAACGTATATCTAATTCCATCTGCTACAAAAATAGCTATCTTCTTAGATACAAAATCTTGTGGTTGATTACCGTCAATTTTTTCCTCAATTAAATTAACTTTATATCCTTGTTCCGAAACAAATTGCTCTACGAAACCATACATTCCCAAATAATCAGTAGTCCATACATTGTTAAGCTGAGTTTCACTTAAAATTATATCCGCTTGTATTGATATTGGAGATTTGTACAAGTTTCCTTCATCATAACTATAAAATCCATCTTCTTCATTGTAAGAGTAGTTTGAAGTGTCTCCAAGAATATAATTATCACACTTTATTATCGCATAATCTTTATTATCAGTTTCAATATCTGAAATCATATACTTATCGTCTTTTGAAAGTTCACTATTTAAAAGGGAAACTCCCAATTGTTCTTGAATTTGTTTGTAATTCAGTCTAGAAATAGATTGTTGTTTAATATTTTTGTCTCTATTTTTTATTTGTTTAGTAATCTTCATAGAATCTAATTCTGGTAATTCTAATTCATTAACCTTAGATTGTTCATTAACTAATTTAACCGCATAAACTGTTGAACTGAAGACAATTGCAAAAATAACCATACATAAAACAATAAATATTTTTTTTGTTGATTTTTCCCTACCATTATTATTTTTCATTTTAATTTCCTTTCATTTTCTTATTAACATCGTTAATCAAAATAGCAATGTTAAATATTTCGTTTTTTTTGACTTCATTATTGTATATATTGTTTGTGTTGTATTGAGTTTAATTTATTATATTTCTAATTATTTGTCAAGACTTTTTATGATTTTTCAAGATTTTCTAATAAAAAAACTGGGAGATTTTCTCCCAGCGGTAAACTATTTTTTGTTTTTGATTCTGTTGTATCTTTCTATGTTTTGTTCATTTGACAAAAAGTCGTATGCGTTGTTAACTTCTTGGAACTTCGCAGTTGCATCTGCTGCCTTATTTATATCAGGGTGATATTTCTTGGCAAGCTTTCTGTAATTCAATTTTATCTCGTACTTGTCAGCGTTGTATCCAACTCCCAATGTGTCGCAATGTTTTTCGTAAGTTCTCACGAAATCGTCCACTGGATTTTGGTATTGGTTTTGATACCCGTATCCTTGTTGACCGTAACCTTGGTTATATCCTCTGTATTGACCTTGTTGTTGGTAATATCCAAAATCATCGAAGCCGAATCCGCCTTGGCTAAACCATTCGTTAAATCTCCTTGTCCATTCTTCTTGTTCACGTCTTTGTCGTTCTTCACGTGCTTTTCTTTCTTCTTCTTGTTTGTTGAAAATGTATTTTTTCTTGTAATCAGAATAAGAAGTGTATTTTGTTCGGGAATTATTGAGATAATAATCTCCGTATCCGAGCAAAAACTCTACCATAGAATATTTTACATATTTTAGATAATTTACAAATCCCTTACCTAAAATCGGAAATATCGTTATGAAAATAATCGCAAATGTGAGCCATTTGTATCTGAAAAATATATAGGGAAAGAACAATATGAATATGCAACCGAAGGATAGTATACTTCCCAATACATACCTGAATCCCTCTGTTAAATTTACCAATGTTTCTATAAATGCTATCAAAAATCCGAAAAATCCATCCAAAAATTTCGCAAATCCTTTTACGAAACCTCCCCAAGCCTTCTTCATTTATTCACCTACTTCCAATTTCTTTTAATTTATTATATCATACTAATGTCACAAATTAGATAATTAATGAAAGAGGTAATATGAATAATTTACTTGAATCACAAAATATAAATAAAAATTTAATAAAAGAGCTAGAAAAATTTTTGAAGGATAATGATGTAGAAGACAAATTCAAATCCAGAATTCCGAAACCACGATTTAACTATTACGGCAAAGAAGTTTTGGAGATGGCTATAACAAGCATTTTGGAAGCGAACAATTTGTTATTAGTTGGTCCCAAAGCTACCGGCAAAAATATATTGTGCGATAATTTGGCGTATATTTTCCAAAGACCTCAATGGAATATTTCTTTCAATGTAAATACTGATTCCGAAAGTTTGATTGGGATGGATACTTTGAAAAAGGATGAAGTTATTTTCAGGGCAGGTCCAGTGTTGGAATCTTCATTAAATGGTGGGTTCTGTGTTTTTGATGAGATTAATATGGCAAAAAACGACTCCGTTGCTATTATGCACTCCGTCTTGGATTATCGTCGAATTATAGATATACCAGGTTTCGAAAAGGTAGATATCCACGATAAAACAAGATTCTTAGCTACCATGAATTACGGGTACGCTGGTACTCGTGAAATAAATGAGGCTTTGTTGTCCAGATTTTTCGTCATTGATATGCCAAAAACAGACGAAAAAACTATGAACAAAATACTTTTAGAAGAATTTTCATTGACAGACAGCTCTCAAAAAATGTTTGTGAGATTTTTTATGGATTTACAAGAAAAAAGTTTGAACTCTGAAATTTCCGGAAGATGTATCGACTTGCGTGGTTTGTTGTCTTCTATCCACGCCATGAAAAGAGGTTTGGGCGTGAAATCCAGCTTAAAACTTGGAATCGTGAACAAAACATTCGATGAATTTGAAAAAACAATCGTGCAAGATATTATCGACACAATATTCAAGGACGATTTGAAACCAGAAGAGATATTCGAATAATGGAAGATTCAAGGTTTAAAAATCTATTTTGGTTGTTGAGCGAAGATTACAATATCAACCCCAATTTGGATTTTATTTTCAAAGATAATATCTACTCTGAGATTTTCCAGACTGCTCTTTTCGGATTTGCTCACAGATTCTACGATATGGGTTCCGTAATGAAATTAATCGATAACGTGTCCAATAAAACGGATATCTTCACAATTTTGATGATAATCTTAGACAACAATTTAAAGGATAAAATGTTGGAGGAAAGAAATGGACTTGAGGATTTTAATAGACTACAAAATTTATACTATTCCGACAAATACTACAAATCAAATCCTCAAAACATTTCTGAAGAACTCGAAAAATATCACTACACCAATAATCCATGGACGACGAGCAAATCCATCAGGGAAATTTTGATTTTAACTAAGACTAAATGTGAAAATAGCTTGTCACTTGTAAATTTAATGATTGAAATTATCAACAAATATTTTTATTCCTATAAGATTGAGTCAAATGAGGGAAATTTTGAAAAGATAAAAAAAGAAGTCAAACCAGTTATTAAAAAAACAAATCCGAAAATAATAATAGATAGTGTCAATACTTCTCAATTGGAAAAATACACCATTGGTTCCCAAGAGTTTACTGAAGATTTGTACAAATTGTTGAAAGATGAAGACATTAATGAAATCTACACATCTCAAAAAACAGTTAGAACAAAGGATGTGCAAAAAAATATAGAGAGGTTGTACGGAAAAAGCATTGTTGATAAATTGATTTTAAATTATCTGAAAGCAAAACTTTCAACAGACATTCACAAAGACGTGAATTTTCACATTGTCAGTGCAAATTCTACTAGAATTGAAAACTACAGAACAAATCTTTTATTTGAATCTTACAATGAGAATATCAAACATTTTGAAAAAAATATTTTAATCTACAACCGTCAAATAAATGTTCTAAGCGAAATGTTAAAACTAGCACTTAATAAAAACGAGGAGGACGATGTCAGAAAATCGACATTTGGAACTATCGACATCAAAAGAGCGTGGCGAAAAGTAAAGTTAAATGACAATAGGATTTTCAACAAAATTTATAAAAACGAAAACAGTCCAATGTCTGTGGATTTGTTGTTGGATATGTCTGCAAGTCAAAGTGATAAAAAGGAAATCATAGCAGCAGAAGCTTACGTAATCGCCAAAGCATTGAGCGATTTATCGATAAAAGTTCGAGTGTTGGGATTTCAAAATATGTATGATTATTTGATTATAACTAAATTCAAGGACTATGATGAACAAAATTGCAAAAGTATTTTCTATTACTATCCCGAAGGCTCAAATAGAGATGGACTAGCACTCAAATTTATGAGAAATATTATGACGGAGCAGATGGAGTCCAAGCTTTTGATAATGTTGTCTGACGGAAAACCCAACAACATCGTAAATCTAAATTTCGTCGGAAAAGCGAGATTTAAAGCAGAAGATTACGTCGGAGAATTGGCAGTAAGAGACAGTGCAAAGGAAGTTTTCCTAACTAGGATGCAAAAAATAAAATTGCTCGGCGTGTTCACTGGTTCAAATGACGATTTGACTTTTGAAAAAGAAATCTTCGCCAATGACTTCTGCTACATTAAATCTCCTGAAATGTTCAGCAAAACAGTCGGCTCATTCATAAAAAATACAATAGCAAATATGTAACAAAAAACCGTTAGAACCAGCTGATTCTAACGGCTTTTTTATAATTTATTTTCATCTACTAATATTATTTTTTCTATTGTCGTCTTATTCAAATCTATCAATCTTTGATTTGAAGAACCTCGAAACTTCAACCTTAAATCTTTTAATTCGTCGATAAATCTTCCATCTACAAGTACATCGCACAATTTTAGCAATTTTCTGCTGTTTTCCTTTTGATATAAAGTTTCATAAGTGTATCCCGAAAAAATCCATATGCTTTTTTTCGTATTAGCTCTGATTTTACTGACAATTTCTATCAAATCGTCGCACGATTCAAATGGTTCACCGCCTAGAATAGTAAGCCCGTCAATTTCTTCTTGTTGCAAATAATTTATAATCTGATTAGTCTGTGAATCGGTCCATTTTTCTCCGAAATTTGGATTTTGATACTCTCTGTTGAAACAATTTTTGCAATTCAGGCTGCATCCTGTAACAAAAAACGTGCACCTGATTCCCGGTCCATTTGCCACATCGTACTGTCTAATTTGTGCGTAGTTCATTAGATATGCAATACCCTATCATTAATTTCTTTTGTTCTTCCCTCGTTCCAGAAATTTTCTCCAAGATATCCACAAGTTCTTCGTACGACATTCATCGTTGCGTGGTCTTTGTTGCCACATTGTGGGCATTCCCACTCACCATCTTTGTTTATAGTTATTTCGCCATCAAATCCGCAATTTTGACAATAATCGCTCTTGGTATTGAACTCTGCGTATTGAATGTTGTCGTAGATGTATTTCACGATAGTTTCCAAAGCTTTTAAGTTCTTGCTCATATTCGGAATTTCTACATAAGAGATGCAACCACCCGAAGATTTCTCTTGGAATTTGGATTCAAACGAAAATTTTTCAAATGCTGTGATATTTTCTCTTACATCGACGTGGAAGGAATTTGTGTAATATCCCTTATCCGTTACATTTTCTATTATTCCAAATCTCTCTCTGTCAATGCTGTTAAATCTGTGAGTAAGACTTTCTGCAGGAGTTCCGTACAATGCAAATCCTAGATTGGTTTCCTTCTTCCATTGTTTAACTTTTTCATTCATTATGTCCATAATTTTCATGGCAAATTCTTTGCCTTTTGGTGAAGTGTGGCTTTCACCAATAGTCAACAAAGTCGCCTCGTAAATTCCAATGTATCCCAATGTTACTGTCGCGTATCCTCCGACTAATAATTTTTTAATTGGAGTGTGTGGTTTTAACCTAGAAATCGCTCCGTGTTGCCAGTGAATTGGCGAGGAATCGCTCGTCACATCTTTCAATAAATCGTAACGCAACACTCCTGCACGCTTGCACATTTCTAATCTTTTATCTAATATTTCAAAAAACTTGTCCTCATCACCATCAGCCAAAATACCTATCTGTGGCAAATTGATTGTCACAACTCCGATATTAAATCTTCCTTCAAATTGATATCTGCCGTGCTCGTCTTTCCATGGTGACAAGAATGCCCTGCATCCCATTGGACTGAACACATTTCCTTCGTAGTTTTCTCTCATTTTCTTGGCAGAAATATAATCCGGATACATTCTCTTAGCAGTGCAACGAATTGCCAATGAAGTCAAATAATAAAACTCGCTATCTTTGTGAATGTTGTTCTCATCAAGAACATAAATTAATTTAGGAAATGCCGGTGTAACATAAACGCCAGCTTCATTTTTTATTCCCTGGATTCTTTGCTTCAATATTTCTTCGATAATTTTGGCTGTCTCTTCCTTGTATTCATCGTGTTCTTCAATGAACATAAACAACGTAACAAATGGAGCTTGTCCGTTAGACGTCATAAGAGTGTTAATTTGATATTGAATTGTTTGGATGCCAGATTCCAAGTCTTTTTGTGTCATTTTGTCTGCCATCTTTTCAGCCATATCTATGTCGCCAATTGTTTCAATACACAAATTTAAATTCTTCTCATAAGATTTTCTTAGATATTTTGACAAACATCTGATATCAATACTTTGTCCACCATATTGGTTGCTAGCTATTTGCGCTATGATTTGTGTCATAACATTGCACGCAACTTGGAAAGATTTCGGGGATTCGATTAATTTGCCATTTACCACTGTCCCCTTGTCAAGCATATCTTTCATATTTACAAGACAACAATTGAACATTGGTTGGATTATGTAATCCATATCGTGAAGATGAATTGCCCCTTCATCGTGAGCTTGCAGCAAATCTTGTGGTATTAATTTTCTTCTTGCGATATCCTTGCTTACCTCGCCAGCGATTAAATCCCTTTGAGTTGATGCGATAACAGCATTCTTGTTGGAATTTTCTTCAATTAAATCCCTGTTGCTTTCTTGAAGCAAACCGATAATGCTTTCATCAGTTGTATTTGTCTCTCTCTTATATTTTTGCACGGCTTTGTAATTTTCGTAAGCTCTTGCTGTCGCGGGATTGTTATACTGAATTAATTTATAATAAACTTGGTCTTCAATGTCTGTAATACTCAAAACCTTCCCGATTGTTTTTGCGTATCCTTCTATTTCATTGGCAATTTTTTCAGCCAAATTTTCCTCGAAAATCCCAGTACTGCTATTCATCGCTTTTTCTATTGCAACGACGATTTTTTGTGAATCAAATTCTACTTCACGTCCATCTCTTTTTTTTACCGTCAGCATTTCAATCCCTCTTTTCTTTCCTTTTTTTATTAAAATTTTAAAAATTTTTTGTAATTTTTGCCTCCGTTACATTATAACAAATACTACAGATAGTATCAATATATGGGTTTTTGATTTTTATTCATACTATATATAGTAATTAAGTTTTAAATCACTAAAAAAGCACCTTATCAAAAAGGTGCTTTGAATAATAATTTAATTGTGGCAATTTAAGCTAATATTTATAATTTTAAAATTATTTTAAAATTCCAAATTTATATCCTTTATCTTTAAAATTCTTAATAATTGATGGAAGCGAGTCCACAGTTAATTGTTTGCCCGGTGCGTCGTGGCACAAAACAACAACAATATCTTGCTCTGCTTGATAAGTCAAAGAAGTATTTGCAAATTCTACCATACCCTCAACTGTAGTTGGTCTTACTCTTTTTGGTTCAGCATCTCCAACCAAACTGTTCCAGTCAATCCAATGTATTCCCATTTTCTCCAAGGCTTCATCTGCTGGTTTGAGTTGCTTCCAGCTCATATGTCCTCCCGGATATCTCCATACGCTAGATTTAAAATCAGGACCCAATACATCTTGTAATGCTTTTTGTGCCATTTCTGCTTCTTTTTTAATTCTGTCAACATTTGCAACTCTTCCCGGATACAACTTCGAATAATCGTGTTCGTAAGAGTGAAGAGCAATTGCGTGTCCTTCATTTAATTGACGTTCAAGAATATCTTTTGTGTCTTGTGAAATGTGCTTTCCTATTTCAAAAAATGTTGCCGGAACATTTTCTTTTTTCAAAATATCCAATATTTGTGGAGTGATACTGTGATTAGGACCATCATCAAACGTCAAGAAACAAATCTTTTTGTTGTCTGTGTTTTTGACGTATCCATCAGATTTTGTCGGTCTAATAAACTGACTTATTTTCTTTGCATCATAAGCATACGAATCTGCTTTTAAAAGATGATTAGAGCCTTTCATAAGTTTATTTGGGTCTTTTTTTTCTTCGATTTTTTTCGCTGAATCCTTTTTCTTAGATTTTTCCACAGAATTTTCTGTAGCAACCGGATTTAATTTTTCTTCGCCATTGACTGCTTTTACAATAATAAAAGCTCCAACAATCAACACCAAACCCAACAAAAAAATTGAATTGATGAGTTTTTTTCTTCTTTTGCGTCTTCTTCTCGCTTCTCTATCTTCTCTCATAATTTCACCTATTTCTTATTTAAAATTTCGATTGCTTTTTGAAGTTGATTGTCCTCGTTCATAAATTCAACTCCAAGTCCCTTTGCTTTATCATTTAATTTAACTTCAACATTAGGTTTTATACCCTGTTTGTGAATTTTATTTCCCTTTGGAGAGAAATACTCGCTAATTGTTAGCTTCAATCCTTCTCCTTTTTCCATAGGAATAATAGTCTGAACAATTCCCTTGCCAAAAGTTTTTTCACCAACTACCGTAGCCTTCTTGTAATCCTTCAAAGCTCCCGTCAAAATTTCCGAAGCAGATGCACTAGAACCATTGACAAGAACTACCATAGGAAGATTTTGTTGTGAAGCATCGCTTTTTTCAACTTCTTCGTGCTTGTTTTTATCCACAGTCTTGACTATGATTCCCTGTGGAAGAAGATAATCAGCTATTTTTACGGTAGAATCTAATAGCCCTCCCGGATTGTTACGCAAATCCAAAATAATTGATTTAACATTTTGTTTTTTCAATTTTTCGTAATGCTCGATAAATTCTTTGTCAGTTTTCCTGTCAAACTGTGTAATGTTTATATATCCAATATCTCCTATTTTTTTTGAATCTACAGTTGTCAAACTAATCATTCTGCGTGTAATTTTCACGTCAAAAATCTTGTGAGTTTTATTTTCCATTCTGGCAATGGTCAACACGACGTCAGTGTTTGGTTTTCCTTTCATCACTTTAACGGCATCGTTCATCTGAGATGCGTTGTAATCTTTGCCGTTAATTTTCAAAATAACGTCATCTTTTTTCAGCCCCTTCTCAAAAGCTGGGCTGCCTTTTATAGCGCTCACAACTGTAATTGCACCCGCTTCTGATGGGGTGACAACTATTCCAACTCCTGCGTATTCTCCTTCAGTTTGCTGATTCAAACTTTCCATTTCTTCCTTAGTCAAAAATTCGGAATAAGGGTCTCCCAAGGCTTTTACATAACCTTCTACAGCTCCTTCTTGTTGCTTAGTTTTGTCTATATTAAATAGATAATATTTGTCAATCAAGTTTTCAATCTCATTTATTTTTGCAAGTGGTATTCCATTTTCATTGCTGATGGCAGTTCTCTTTCCCGTAGCATTTCCCACGGAAAAACTAAGATAAACCACTAAACAAAGTCCCAATCCAATAAAAACTTTTTTTAATGCTCTCATAAATCACCTCTAACTATAATATAGTATAACAGATTAACGATTTTTTGTATTAAAAATCAGTTACAATTTGTCTAAGATTTTTCAAATAAAAAAACTAAGTTATCTCTAACTTAGTTTCTTGATTATCTCAAATAGTTTAGTGGGTCAGTGTGTTGACCGTTAAATCTAACTTCAAAATGAAGATGTGAACCCGTTGAATAACCAGTTGAGCCCATATACGCAATTAGCTGTCCTCTCTTTACTCTCTGACCAACACTGCAATTATATCCACTCAAATGTCCGTAATATGTCATTGCTCCATTATCGTGTTGGATTTTAACGAGATTTCCATATCCACCTCTCCATCCAACGTGTACTACAACTCCACTTTCAGCAGATACAATTTGTGTTCCCATCGGTGCTGCGATGTCTAGTCCTGTGTGGAAGCCAGCTCCATGACCAAATGGGTCGCTTCTCCAACCATAAAAAGATGTCATTCTGTGACTTGATGGAACAGGCCATTGTAAATACGCACCATCGTTGTTTATCACTGGAGCAGAAATATTTGTGTTGATAGCACTTCCTTTTGAAAGCATTTGACGTCTTCTTCGTTCAGCCTCAGCTCTTTGTGCTGCAAGTAATTTTGCCTGTAGAATTGCTTTTTTTTCTTTATCTATTTTGCCATCTATACTTTCCAATTCTTTTATAGTTTCGGAAATTTCAGATTCAGTCATAGTTACATCTTTTGAAATATCATCGATAAGTTTTTGTTGTTGAACTACTGTATCATTTAGTGAGGCTAGTTTCAAATCCAAATTTTTCTTCACTACTTCCATTGTTTGCATTTTCGATTTTAACTCGTCTTTTTTGTAGTCCAATGATATTTTTTCGTGCTTCAAATCATTTAGCAAATTCTTGTCAAATCTAGCGATGTAATTTATCAAACTCACATTGTTCAACAAATCGTTTAGTGTTTCCGAACCAAAAAGCACATCAACTTTTGCTCCGTCTTTTGAAATGTACATTCCTCTCAATCGCTTTTGAAACTCTTTTGTCTTTTGATTGATGCTCGATTTGTATTTTTCGATTTCTTTTTTTGTTTCTTCAATCGACTTGTAAATTTTCTCCAATTCTTTTTGCTGAATGGCAAGTTCTGATTGGGTTTGATTGATTTTTAAATTAATATTTTTTAATTTCTCAAGCTCAGCATCTTTTTTGTTTTTTAATTTATTCAAATCGGACTTTGATTCTTTCAAATCAGATGTCTTCGCTTTTTTTTGATTATTTAAATCCGATAATTTGTCCGCGTACACTGCGTTTGTCATAAGCATCATACACAACGCCAATGCGACAATTTTTTTCTTCATATTTCCTTCCTTATATTTTAAGATATCTTTTGCTACTTAGTACAGAGCCAAACGCTCCGATACCTATTCCAAGACTGATAAAAATCTTCAACAAATCCCATCTAATCATCACAGGTGCAACTAAATATGTTGATATCAATCCATATACGGTTTTATTATACCTTAAATATCCATATCTATACAAGTAATAGCACAACAAGAATGCAACTACTGCTCCAATCACTCCGAAAAATATTCCTTCGACAACAAGTGGTGCAGATATTACCAAATTTGACGCTCCTATATTTTTTTTGATTGCAATTTCTTTTCTTCTAGCGTAAACTGTCAACCTTATGGTGTTTGATATGTTAATTATGGATATCAAAACCAATATTCCAACAATTATAGAACCTGCAAATTTTACAATTCGTGACACATTAGAAATCTTGGATATCAAGTCTTTGTAGAAACTGACTTTTTCTACGCCTGGAATTTTTTTGAAATCCCTGACATATCTTTCAGCGTCGTTGACATTTTTGAGCGTAACTTCAAAAGATGCTGGAAATGCTGATTCCATTCCCTCAACCAATGTTTTGTCGTCCAAAGATTTTGAAAAGTTTTCCATAGCTTGCTTGCTGGATACAAACTTAACATCCTTAACGCCACTTTGTCCCTTTATAATCTTCTCGATGTGATTTATCTTTTCATCCTGAACTCCGTTTTCCAAGTACACATTGACGAGATTCACTTTTCCTTCAATGTCCTTAACCGCTTGACTCATTGTCAACATAGAGATTATGACAGAACCCAAAATCAAAAGTGCCAGAGAAATTGTAGTCGTGGATGCAAATCCCATTGAACGATTCTTCCAAATTCCGACAAAACCTTCCTTCAAGGTAGAAAAAATTATCCTAATTCTTCTCATACATTCCACCTTCTTCATCTCTAACTATAAGACCATTGTCCAATTGGATAACTCTTTTATGTAATTTATTCACAATATCTTTCTCGTGAGTAATCATAATAACAGTTGTTCCTCTCTCATTTATTCTCATCAGTGCATTTGCAATATCCATACTTGTAACAGGGTCTAGGTTACCTGTTGGCTCATCTGCAATCAGCAATTTAGGCCTATTAACCATTGAACGAGCGATACAAACTCTCTGCATTTCTCCTCCCGACAACTCATGTGGATACGCCGTCGTTTTGTCTTTTAAATTAACCAAGTCAAGAACAGTATCAATAGTTGATTTTATTTCCGAAGAGCTTTTACCTAATATTTGCATAACGTATTTTATATTTTGATAGACTGTCTTGTTTTCTAACAATTTAAAATCCTGAAACACCATTCCAACGCTTTGTCTAATTTTAGGAATTTTTCTAGCCTTTACTCTTGTTATATCTTCGCCATAAAGATAAATCTTACCTCTATCTGGATTAATTTCTTTAAGTATAAGTTTTGTGATTGTTGATTTGCCAGCACCACTTGGTCCAATCAAAAAAACAAATTCACCTTGTTCTATTTTAAAATTACAATCATTAAGTGCACACACTTTATTTTTATATGTCTTGTCAACATGAACAAATTCTAACATTTTCCACCTCGCAAACCTTATTATATCACAGTCTTTTAATTTTTTTAATCAAATCGATATTTATTTCTTTTTAGGGTATATATATTTTGGGTGATAATATGAATAAATCTGAAATAAGAAAACAAATGATAAAAAAAAGAGATGAAATTTCTGACAAACAGAAAGTAGACGATGAGTTTTTAAAAGAATTGGAAAACTTGGAAGAGTTCAAAAAAGCGCAAAACTTTTTTGTCTACGTCAGCTTTGGCTCTGAATTTAATACTCACAAGCTGATTGAAGATTTGTTGAAAAAAGAAAAAAACGTATACGTTCCCTATGTAAAATCCAAAGGACATATGATTGCAGTAAAAATCAAAAGCATGGATGATTTGGCTCCTGGAGCTTACGGAATTTTAGAGCCCAAAAATCCAGTTGAATCGGATGTCAAATTTGATTTTATGTTGGTTCCTGGTCTTTGCTTCGACAAAAACAAATACAGAATAGGTTACGGCGGAGGATTCTACGACAGATTTATCGACAGAATCGGCAAAGATTCCTACAAAGTTTCCATAGTCTACAATTTTCAATTAGTAGATGATTTAGAACCCGAAGAGTTTGACAGACCTGTTGATAAATTAATAATTCAAAAATAAATAAAAGAGTTAGGATAAATGAACTGACCTTTTTGTTAATTTTAAGTCTAACTTCTGGAGGTCAGTTCAAAATCCCGAACTCTTTTATTTAAAATTCAATGTGTCTACAAATTTTAATATTTCTATTAACTTAGTTCTTTTTTTGAACGTTTGCTCTATGTTTTTCTTCAAATGCTTGTACAAATCTTCGTTTTTGGCTTCGAACGATTTGATTTCCAGTATGATATTCATATATTTTTTGTCTTTGTATGTGTTTTTTAGTTTCTTTCGATAAATTTCCCACACTTTTTCAAATGTTTCGTCTTTGTCGTACTCTATCAGTTCTTCTACAAACAACAGGAAGTAATATGAATCGTGAATTGATGACAAGTTTTTAAATACATTTTTGTAATCTTTGTCGTTTAAGTATTTTTTTGTTTGCGATATGATTTCTTTTTCCATTTGAACAGAGTAATTGTCGTTGTCCAAGTTTTGTGAAATCATAATTACATAGTCGTTGATTAATTTAAACGTGCTTTCTTTTTCATCGACTCTTGAATATTTGTACAAAAACTCTCGCCATTTTGATGCGAAATCTGTCAAATAATTCATCAGTATATACGTTCTGACATCTATTGTGAACACGTAATTTGCCGTGAAGATGAAGAAATTTTTGAAGTATTCAAAGTATTCCAATAGTGCATCTGAAATCATACTTATGGATAATGTCGTGACTATTTCTTGGTTTTCTTCTGTTAATTCGATTTTGCCTTTTAATAGCGACGGACTATTTCCATATTGTATGAGTTTTTTGATTGCGTACGCGAATAGATACGAATATGATTGTTCTTCTTCGATTTTGTCGAACAAATCTTGTAACATATTGTAATTTCCGTCTTTGATAAGATAAAGGATTGTTTTTTTGTGAAGTTGAACTTCACTCATATCACTGTAATAACCCACAATTTGTGAGAATGAATTTTCCTGTTCACGTTCAACCAGGTCAATCAGTTCAATGTCGCAGTTTACATCATTTATGTATCTGTCGTTTATTATCGTTAGTTCTTGTTCGCTGTTTTCGTTTTTGAATGTGAATTTTTTATTTTTCCAGTCGTATATGCTAAGCCCGTCAGTTCCGGTTTTTTTGTAGATTAAAAAGTTATTTAATCTAAAAATATCATAATTTTCCATAGATTAAATTATATACAAAAAAAGCTATCAAATCAAATTTGATAACTTTCTTTTTAAAAAATATGTAGTTTAGGTTATATACCCACAGATATTTTTAAAGCTTCATCCAACTTTATTAGAACTCTATCATCAAAGCTACCTACTTTTTCACGAAGCCTTTTTTTGTCAATAGTTCTTATCTGTTCAGCCAGTATAACTGAATTTTTAGGTAAGCCATATTTGGATCGTTCTATTGCAACATGTGTTGGTAATTTTGCTTTATTTATTTGTGAAGTTATAGCTGCTATTACTACGGTTGGACTGTATTTATTTCCCACATCATTTTGAACAACAACGACAGGCCTTACACCACCCTGCTCAGATCCAACAACAGGGCTTAAGTCTGCGTAAAATATGTCTCCTCTTTTTACTTTCATAAACTCACCCTATAAATTCTTCGCTAATTTAAGAACTGTTTTTATTATATCCAAAAGAAACTAATAAATCAATATAAATTAATTATAATTCAACTGAAATTTAATTTGATTAATTTATTTTTCTTAAATAGTCACATACTTCGACGACTTTGCCGTTTCTGGTATAAATTCTAGGTATTCTCATAGTTACTCTGCACAAAAGCTCGTATACATTAGTGTTCGCAATTTCTGCCAAATCATACAGCGATATTTCTCCCATTTCATCTTTTCCGAACAACAACACTTTGTCGCCGACTTTTACATCTCTGATGAATGAAACGTCTATCATAATTTGGTCCATACATACTTTTCCCAAAATTTTAGCTTTTTTTCCGTTGATTATTACGTATGCTTTGTTGGATAATTCAAGAGGATAACCGTCTGCATATCCGATTGTCGCAGTGGCTACGACTGTTTCGGAATTGGTTGTGAAAGTTCTTCCGTAGCCGATGTCTGTTCCTTTTGGAACTGTTTTAACCATAGAAACTGTCGTGTAAAGCGTAGATATTTCCTGAAGATTCAATCTCGAATTTTCTCTGACATAATCGGAGGCATGATAGCCATAAAGTCCGATTCCGCATCTTATCATATCCAAAAAGTATCCGTGAATTATCGCTCCTGCATCATTTGCAATGTGTTTGATTGGGACAGTTATTCCTCTGTTTTCAACGTCAATCATAAATCCAATATATGTATTGTACTGTTCTTTTGTGTAAGAATAATCTTCACTATCCGCATCTGAAAAATGACTGTAAATTCCTTGCAAAATAATATAATCCATTTTGTAAATTTTGAAAATTTCTTCCAAGCACTCTTCTTTTTTTAATCTGACTTGAAATCCGAGTCTTGTCATTCCGGTATCTATCTTTACGTGAACTTTGCAAATTTTATTCATTTTTTTAGCTATGTTGTTAATCACTTCAGCGGATTCATAATCGTAAACTGTCAAATCTATGTTGTTTTTAATTGCTATTTCTATGTTTTCAGTCGCAATATAACCCAAAATCATAATTGGTTTGAAAATTCCACTGTTTCTGAGGTCCAACGCCTCGTTGATGTTTGAAACCGCAAAATAATCTATACCCAAATATTCCAGTTCCTTTGCTACGCATGCTGAACCTTGCCCGTAAGCATTGGCTTTTACAACGGCACACATTTTTACTAAATTGCTTATGCTTTTTATTTCTTTGTAGTTGTTTTTTAATTTATCTAAATCAACCTTCAAGTAACTTTGATATTTAAACATTATTTCTCCTTACAAAATCTAATCGCATCCGGTAAATATTTTACAATATCAGAGGCAATCAGACTGTCTTCTCCTAAATTCTGTTTCGCAAAATCTCCAGCGAGTCCATGAATATATACTCCCAATTTACAAGCTTCGAACAAATCTCTGTTGTGCATAAAACTCGTTATGACTCCGGATAGTACATCTCCACTTCCCGCAGTCGCCATTCCTGCATTTCCGGTGTTGTTGACATATATTTTATCTTTTTTTGCAACAACTGTGTGGTGACCTTTTAAAACGACAACGCATCGGTGTTTTTTTGAAAAATCCGCTGCGACCTTTTGTCTATTTTGATTGATGTATTCTACATCTAATCCCGATAACCTGCTAAATTCCAACGGATGAGGAGTTATTGCGACAGAATAATCTTCATATTCAAGTTCGTCAAAATTTTTTATCGAATTTAATCCATCTGCATCTATCAAAATTTTTTTCTTGAAAAATTTGATAGTGTGTTTAATCAAATCCCAATTCATTTCATCTTTGCCCATTCCGCAGCCAATGGCTATGCAGTTTTTAGCTTGGAGATAATTTGTGATTTGTGTAATTGAATTGACGCTAAGTTTTTTTCCATCACATTCCAACGGAAGAATAATATTCTCCACAGATTTTATCTGCATTATTTCAGAAATTATTTCAGGGACAATAGTGTACACAAGTCCACTTCCGCAACGAAGAGCTGCGCTACTTGCCAAGTAGACACTTCCACACATTCCATTTGAGCCTCCGATTATACAAACTCTTCCGTAATTTCCTTTATTTGAAATGGGATTTCTTTTTTTTATTACAAAATCCATCCTAATCCTCCAACATAATCACACACATCGCCACAGCATACTCACCATCATGAGAGATGGACGCATCAATATCAATAACTTTTGGAAATTTTGCCGTATTTAATTTTACAACTAATCCGTCATCGTGTACAGACTCAACATCAACAAAGCTCATCTTGCCAATTCCAGTCTTCAAGGCCTTGCTTACAGCTTCTTTCAGACAAAACATACCTGTAATGGTTTCGATGTTTTTGTTTTTTGATTCAATGTATGAAATTTCTTGTTCAGTGAAGACTTTTTTCAAAAATCTGTCGATGTTTTTTATGTTTCCAATTCGTGAAACTCTAAGAATATCCGTCCCACATCTAATTTTCATTGATTATCCCTTCAAATTTTTCCAAAAATCTGTTGTTAAGTTCAAGAAAATCTAATTTTTCAATGTCTTCAACACTTTCAACGTCTTTTACAAAATCTTTTACTATTTCTCCTATGATGTCAAAAGAATTTTGCGAAAAATTGTTTATATTATATGACTCAGAGAGATATTCGATGCTTTTTTTCAGAAGTTTATCTACCAAGATATCTTGGTATGTTTTGTTGATATTACAATTACTTATTTCATTTTCAATCACTTTTCGAATAGAATAAATTACATAATACACAAAATCCATAAATATTTCATAATCTTCTCGTTCATCAAGAGCGAACATAATTGACAAGCAAAAATTCCAATTAAAATCCTTGTTAAGTCTGCTGTCTAGCCCTTTCGCAAAAGCTGTATGAATGTAATCTCCATAATCTAAATTAGAAAAATCGTACTTTACTCCGAAATTAATCGGTTTGTTTGATATTGAATTGGCCTTGTTCAAAATCTCTATGAGTCTTTCCTCATACTGATTTTTCTCCAACATATCCATTACGGAAAACAAATAATCACTGACAACATTTGCGATATTTCTCATATCTATTACAAATCCCAAATTGTACTTTAATTTGAGCAAATATCCGTCGTGAATCATCTTAGTTATGATGCTTTTGAATTGTTGTCTTATGGCATCATCTTCGTTTGACTCAACTTTCATCATTTTTTTGTAGACACTGTTAAGCTGTTTGTCGATAATTGTAAGATTGTTTTTGATGGAATACATCACATCGCGAATCAAATCTTCTGTCATCACATAATTTGAATTTTTGTAGAGAATGGAATGGTCAACCTCTCCCCAAAAAACATTAACCATAGATTTGATTTGCACTTCAAAATTAATTTTAATTTTCTCGCTCTCAACGAAAATAGCATCAATTTTGTAAATTTCAAACCCATTTTTTTGCATTTGTGGCTGTGGCTGTTCCAAATTAAGCCTGATTCTCATATCGTATTTGGAGAAATAATACCCATCATCATCTCTGTAATAAAAAAGCCTCTTTAAATAATCGTAAAGGTCCTTCTCATTTTCGTTGAAACGACATTCTATTCTTACACCAACTAAATCTGGAAACAATGTCAATACTTCATCGACACTTTCGCATTTCATATAATAATTTTGTTTCAGTATTTTTTCTTTGATGCTGTCTTCTTTTTTTACTCTTGCATTAATGTTTATTACATCTTCATGCGTTTCGAAAATTTTTCTAAAAAAATCCTTAGATTCTTCTGCGACAAAATTTATGAATTTCGAGTGTTTGTTTATCAATACAACAGCATCGTTCATAAATTGGAAAATTCCAGCTCTCATTTTTTTAGCTCCTTTTATATTGCTAATTATATTTTATCATAAAATGATTACTTGAATTAAAAAAAGAGCACCCACGTGCTCTTTTGTTGATTTTATAAAAATTTCATTCTATTGGGATTAATATCTCTTTCAATTTCGTGAAATCCCTTGATTTCTATGTTGTTTTCTTTTATTATTTTTTCAATCTTGGGTTTATCTTCCAAATTATCATACAAGATAGAAATCCCGCAACACACATCCAACACTCGAGGCGTAGGAGCAATTGTAGCTTTTATAGAATTTTGTTTTATCAAATCGTATAATTTTTTTCCATTATCCACATCTTTGAACAAGATGTAATTCATTTTATTTTCCATTTTCAATCATTTCAACAAATGCTTCGATTCTTGTCTTCAATTGTTCACTGTCTTCATCAGTGTAATCAGTTTCTATTCCCAATACTGGAATGTTGTGGTCTTTCAATTCTTTTTCTACAATGTGACCTTCAGTGTCGTAAATATTGCAGAATTTCAAGTTTACATCTATTACGCCATCAACGTTGTATTCTTTTGCAAGTCTAATAATGTCATCAACTCTTTCAGTGTTAGGAGTGTAGCAAGCACAGTTGATTCCTTTCATATATCTGTCTGTCAAATGAGAAACCATTTCGTCAATTGTCTTTCCTGATTCATCTACTGTCAACTCAAAATATCTCGAACCTGTACACATTTCTTCACAAACAACAGCTGCTCCACTTGATTCAATAATGTGATGTAGTTTCCAGTTTGGAATTGACAACGGAGTACCAGTCAACATCAATCTCGTTGCGCCTTTTTTGTATACGCTAACATTTTGTTCTTTTCTCTTATCCAATTCGTCGCACAACGCATTGACTTGTTGTGCAAATCTCGCTGGGTCATCGTAGAAAGCTATTTGAGAAATCAACAAGCAATCTTTACCGCTGATTGGAACGTTGTCCAATTTACGAAATTCCCACAATCTTTGCATTGCACGTCTTTTTTTGTTAATGAGAACAATAGCGTCATGAAGAGATTCAGGAGTTAATTTGTTTCCTGTCAATTCTTCAATTCTATCTATGTATCTGTACACTTCATCTTTAAAAAATTCAACGTCTTTTTCCCTTTTCATTTGAGGCAAATCGAAAATATACATCGGAGCGTCTTTTGACATAATTTCCCACGCTTTTTTCTTGCCATCACAAGTTGTTTCACCGACAAATAAATCTGCAAGTCTAAAGAATGGACAAGTTCTCTCAAATCTTGCTCCCAACGAAGCTTTTATCAACGGGCAAGTCGCTGTTGGAAGATATTTTTCTCCACCTGGAACCCAAAATTGTGAACCAGAACATAAACCTGTATTGATAGCTCCACAACCGAAAACTATTTCATCTGGAACGTGTATACAAAATGTTCCTACGACTTTTCCACCGTTTTTTTGAAATTCCACTAATTCAGCCGGTCTAATCCCGTGAATTTCAGCAACTACCATATTGAAATAGTCCATTTTTTCTGGTCTATTTTCTTGTGATAAGTACACATCTCCAAATGCTACTGGTAAAACTTCGCACAAGAGGTCATGTTGATTGACATCCATTCCTAAGTCTTCCCACATTTTTCTGTAATCTGCCATAAAATACCCCCTAATAAGTAATTTGTTTATTTTCAATATCAAATTGGTTGCAATTATGAATTACATAATCCGGTTTCAAATCAAATTTTCTGTACTTTTCATCTATGTATTCGAAACCGTTTTTTGTGAATATGTCATGATATTCACCTTCACAAAAAAAACCCTCATTGATTAATTGACTAATTTTTTTGTATACTCCAGCTCCCGCTTGAATTTTGACAGTTGATTTTTCTCTGTAAGAATTATCTATGTGTTTTTTTATAAAATCTATCCTTGAATCAATATCAAAAATAAATTTTGAAAAATATTCAACCTCGTAAATCAATTTTTCATCAAGGTCGCACTCTCTCAGTCTTACAATAAGACTGGAAATCTCCCTTGATTTTTCGATTAGCCCGTTGAATTTTTCTGTGTTAAATTTTGTATTTGATTTCAATTCCAAATACTCAATCAAATCACAATAATCGCCGTATTTGTAGACAAAAACATCCTTGTCGCTCTTTTTCTTCAGTGTCTCATATCTCAATTTGCAGCTATCATCGACAATAAAAAATGATGACGAGTACATAAAAGGACACTTGCCAAGTTCAAGATAGGCAAAAGATGAGTTCAACATATCGCAGTAATTATTGTCACTGTAATCTTTTGTAACTTCTCCGTCAATTCCGTACGAATAAATAGCCGTAAATCCAAAACTTTCGACAATTTCCCACGGAACTCGACCCCACAATGAAACGACAGTGCTAGATGCACTCAGACTAAGAGCATCTATATACGCGTTCTTTCTTATATCCAAGTAATCCATTATTTTGCCAACACAGCCGCACCGATTGCACCGGCAAATCTTGCATTTTCATTTGTCTCGACCGTAGCGTTCAAAAGTTCTGACAAATGTTCAGTCATATAATTATTTCCGGAAAATCCTCCAGTTAAAAAATAATAATCTGTCGGAGGAAGTCTATGAACCAATGTTTTTACCTTGTTGATTATCGAATTAATAACACCACAAGCGATATCCTCTTTTGGCGTTCCTTTACCAATCAAAGAAATTATTTCTGTCTCAGCAAAAACTGTGCACATCGAAGAAATTTTTACGTCTTTTCCCTTCCTAGCGAGTTCAAACATCTCGTCCAATCCAACTCCGAGACGATTTGCCATTACCTCCAAAAATTTTCCAGTACCAGCGGAACATTTGTCGTTCATGATAAAATCTTCCACCATTCCGTTTTTGTAGCTGATAGCTTTTGTGTCTTGTCCACCGATATCGATAATATTCATATCGACATTTTTGAAAAAGCTCGCTCCTTTTGCATGACATGTTATTTCTGTAACAACTTTATCCGCAAATGGCACAGAAACTCTTCCATAACCTGTAGCGACAACTTTGCTATTATCTTCACTTACCCCTTGTGATTCAAGCCATTCTTTGATTGATTTGCTTGTTTCAACAGAACTCCAGCCTGTTGGCATAACTTTCTTAAAAAGAATTTCTTTTTTTGAATCATCTAAAACGACTACTTTTGAAGCAGTCGAACCGATATCAATTCCTACATAATACATTTTTATCACCAATTTAATTATAACATTAAAAAATTTTTTATATCATATTTATAAGATGTTTCAATAAATAACACCTTATTTATAGATTATTTTTATAAATAAAAAAATATCTGCTGCGATAAATCGGGATTTTAAAATTTAAAATAGTTTTGAGCAAAAAAATAGTAGCGCACTTTAAAAATGCACTACTAATGTAATTTAATATTTAGAACAATGGCCAAATAATTCTCAACACGAATACAACTGCCAAAACGTACATCAAAATTGAAATATCTTTTCTCTTTCCTGCCAATAACTTTAACAATACATAGCTTATCATTCCAAAAGAAATTCCTTCAGCGATTGAATAACAAAATGGCATTGAAATTATCGTTATAAAAGCTGGAATCGCTTCAGAATAATCGTAAAAATCAATTTCAATTATCGAACTCAACATAAATAATCCAACAATTACAAGTGCTGGTCCTGTCGCTTGTGCAGGAATCATCGCGAAAATTGGGAATAAGAATAAACTTAGCAAGAAGAAGAATGCAGTAGACAATGCTGTCAATCCGCTTCTTCCTCCTTCTGCAACACCAGATGCGGATTCAACAAATGTCGTTACTGTACTCGTTCCCAGTAACGCTCCAATTGTCGTTCCAATTGCATCGGACAACAATGCAGGAGAAGCTTCTTTTAATTTTCCATCTTTGTCCAGCATTCCCGCTTTTGAACTAACGCCGACAAGTGTTCCAACTGTGTCGAAAATATCCACAAATAAAAATGTAAATACAACTGTGAACATATCAAATGTAAATATTTTGTCGAATTGAATTTTGAAAGCTACCGGTGCGAGTGATGGTGGAAGTGTAATCGGTGAACCACCTTGATATTTGGAAACTCCCAAGACCAACGCCAATATTGTCGATGCCAAAATCCCATACATCAACGCTCCTTTGATTTGTCTTGCCAAAAGCAAAGCGATAATAAATAATCCTACAATAAATACAACGCTTTGTCTGTTCAAAAGATTTCCTAATTGCAATACTGTTCCTTCGCCTCTCATAATTATTCCTGAGTTTGTAAGTCCAACTAGCGCGATGAACAAACCGATTCCACAGCTAACCGCTTTTTTTAAATTAATCGGAATAGCATCAAAAATCATTTCTCTTACTTTAAACAATGAAAGAACCAAGAATATTACACCTTCTAAGAACACAGCTGTCAATGCAAATTGCCAAGTGTAGCCCAGCGTTTTTACAACTGTGAATGTAAAAAATGCGTTCAGTCCCATTCCTGGAGCCAATCCAAATGGTAGGTTAGCCAAAAAAGCCATACAAATCATAGCAATAATACTTGAAACAACGCTGGCTGTGAATACGCCACCTTTGTCCATTCCGGTTTGACTTAACATCTGTGGATTAACTGCTAAAATATAACTCATTGTCATAAACGTAGTAAATCCAGCCATTAATTCCGTCTTAACGTCTGTTTTTTTCTCAGAAAGACGAAATCTTTTCTCTAAAAAATTCAAGTTTTCCCTCCTTAATTTTTATCAAAATCTTCGTATTCCAATTGCTTTTGCTCCCAATCAGAATACAAAGAATTTTTGTCTTGGTTTAGTGTTTCCAGTTCTTCATTTAATTGAATAACTTTTTTTGAATCATCGTAGACGTCATTTTGGCAAAATATATTTTCAATTTCTTTAATTCTGTCGTCAATTTCATCGATTTTTGATTCTATTGTTTCTATTTCTTTCCTTAATTTTTTTAGATTATTGGTAATAGCTCTCTTTTTTTTCTTTTCTTTATTAAAAGCTGTCTTGTTTAAATTTTCTTCTTGTTCTTCCTTCTTTAGGTCATTGAGTTTTTCTTGGTAATAATCATAATTGCCAAGATACGTGGTTGTTTTATCTGATTCTAATACAATAATTTTATCACAAACTCGATTCAAAAAATATCTATCGTGACTAATTACAAAAACCGTTCCTTCGTAATTTATCAGCGAATCCTCAAGGCTTTCCTTGGAATCAATATCGAGATGGTTTGTTGGTTCATCCAATAAAAGGAAGTTTGAATTTGACAACATAAGTTTGAGCAGTGAAACTCTAGCTTTTTCCCCACCACTCAATTCTTCAATTAATTTGAAAATGTCATCTCCGACGAAATTCATAATCGCCAATGCACTTCGGATTTCGTAGTGTGTCATTTTGGGGTACTCGTCCCATATTTCATCTATAATCGTGTTTTTGTCGTTCAAGTACATTTGCTCTTGGTCAAAATATCCTATGTGGACATTTGAACCTAACTTGAATTTCCCAGAAGTTTGTTTTAATTTGTTTGTGATTATATTGAAAAGTGTTGTCTTGCCTACTCCATTTGCTCCTATCAAACCAACTCTTTCTTCTTTGTATATATTTATGTTGCAATTTTCAAAAATTAATCTATCGTCAATTTCTTTTTTGAGCTCTTCGACAATTAGAACGTCCTTTCCACTTGGTGATGATATTTTGAATTTTATGCCAAAAGTTCCGTCATCATAAGTCGGTTTATCCATCAATTTCATTTTATCCAAGAGTTTCTTTCTCGATTGACCTTGACGATTTTTCTTCGCATTATCAGTGTTAGTGTATTTCTCTACAATTTCCAGTTGCCTTTTGTATTCTCTTTGCTGATTTTCGTATGTTTTTTTCTGGATGTCCATGTAGATTTTGCGTTGTTTCATAAAGCCTGTATAATCAGTTTCATAAGTCTTGATTGTCGCTTTTTCCAAGTGGAAAATTCTGTTGACAATTCCATCCAAGAAATATCTGTCGTGGGAGATTATGACGCAGGCACCTTTGTAATTTTTAAGAAAATTTTCTAAAAATTCGATTGCATTTATGTCCAAATGGTTGGTTGGTTCATCTAGCAAAAGCAAGTCACACTTTTGAAGGAGAAGCTTGGCGAGCATTATACGAGATTTTTGTCCACCGCTGAAATTTGTAACATTTTTTTCAAAATCGTCTTCTGCAAATCCCAGCCCTTTTAACGTTCCGCGAATTTCAGAATCGTATAGATATCCTCCCATCGCTTCAAATTTTTCCATATCCCTGTGATATTTGTTCATTAATTCTTCCAACTCATCGGTGTCTTTCATCTGTTTTTCGTACTCACGGAGTTTATTTTCCAACCTCAAAACTTCAGAAAAAACGCTCAAACATTCTTCGTACAATGTGTTTTGTGAATTGAATGTATTGTGTTGTGTAAGATATCCGATTTTTATGTCGTTTTTGATGAACAAATCGCCGCCATCTTTTGACAATTCTCCTGTGAGAATATTGAACAATGTCGATTTGCCCGCACCATTTATTCCAATGATTCCAATTTTATCATTGTCGTTAATATTAAATGTAACTTTTTCTAAAATTCTTTTGTCGAGAAAAGATTTTTCCAAGTCTTTTGCACCTATTAGAATCATTTTTCACTTCCTAACTAATATCAATCACTTTTCTGATTGGCTATATATCAAACGCCGATATTATTTTTTTATTGTCAACATCTATGAGATTTATACTGCGTTCACTTATAGTCGCCACTGATTTTATGCCATCTTTTGGAATGGACGGACTTCCCGGATTCAATAAAATTACTCCGTCTTTTTCTTCCAATACTTTTTTATGAGTATGACCTGTAATCACGATGTCACATTTGTTTGATTTTGCAAGTCTTAGCCTATAATTCTCATCCTCTTCATATCCATGAACTGTCAAAATCCTAAATTTTCCAATATTCAAAAATCTTTTTTTGTTGGTTAAATCGTGTTCAATAACCATTTGATCGACATCGCTGTCGCAGTTACCTCTCGTGTAAATTATATTTTTTTTCGATTTTAACAAAACCGCTAAGTCTTTGGGATTGTAATCTTCAGGAAGAGCATTACGAGGGCCGTGATATAAAACATCACCCAAGTGCAAAATCGTGTCACAATCTTCGAGAATTTCCAAGGCTTTTTTTGTGTTTTTTAACGAGCCATGAGTGTCGCTTATTACTCCGATTTTCATTATACTAAAACCTCATCTAAAATTTCTTTTACGTTGTTTGTAAAATAAAACTTCATTTTTTGTCTGATTTTCGGGTCAATGTCTTGAATATCTCTCCTGTTTTCTTTTGGCAAGAATACATTGTTCACTCCGTATCTGTGAGCTGCTAATACTTTTTCCTTTACTCCGCCTATTGCAAGAACACGACCTGTAAGTGTTATCTCACCTGTCATTGCAAAATCGTGTTTCACTTTTTTTCCAGTCAATGCACTCACTAATGCAGTCACCATTGTAACACCTGCCGATGGACCATCTTTTGGAACAGCTCCTTCTGGAACATGAATGTGAACATCTTTGTCCTTGTAAAATTGACCTTTTATTCCCAAGGCTTCTTGGTTACTTCTAATATACGAAATAGCTGCCATCGCAGATTCTTTCATAACATCGCCGAGTTTTCCCGTTAGCTGAGTCTTTCCAGTTCCATCCATTACGTTCGCTTCAATTGTCAAAATAACTCCGCCAACTTGTGTCCAAGCTAATCCATTTACAACTCCTATTGTATCTACTTTTGGAATTTCATCATCGAGAACCAATTTGGAACCCAAAAATTTCTCGAGATTTTTTTCATTCACTACAACTTTTTTTGCATCTCCACGGACAATTTTCACGATGGCCTTTCTAATAACTTTTCCAATATTTCTTTCAAGCTCTCTTACGCCACTTTCTCTCGTGTAATTGTTGATTATCGTGCAAACAGCGTCTTTCGTTATATGAAATTGAGATTTGTCCATTCCATTTTCTTTTAATTGGCGAGGAAGCAAATATCTATTTGCAATTTCAAATTTTTCAGAATCTGTGTAGCTTGTAACTCTGATTACTTCCATTCTGTCAATTAGTGCATCTGGAATTTGCTCTTGTGAGTTGGCAGTCGTAATGAACAACACGTCTGACAAATCCACGGGAATTTCAATGTAATTATCCGTAAACTCATTGTTTTGTTCTGGGTCCAAAACCTCCAACAACGCACTTGCGGGGTCTCCTCTGAAATCACTTGCCAACTTGTCAATCTCATCCAGCAAGAAAACCGGATTTAATTTTTTCGCTTTTTGAAGTTGTGTGATAATTCTTCCTGGCATTGCGCCGATATAAGTTTTTCGGTGGCCTCTGATTTCAGCCTCATCACGCACGCCTCCCAATCTCATTGAAACAAATTTTCTATTAGTAGCCTGTGCGATTGACATTGCGATGGAAGTTTTGCCGACTCCTGGGGGGCCAACTAAGCAAAGAATGGGTCCTTTCAACGAACCAGTCATCTTTTTAACAGCTAGATACTCTAATATTCTTTTCTTCACATCTTCAAGTCCAAAATGTCCATCATTTAAAACTTTTTCCGCTACTTTTAAATCAATTGAGCTTTTTGATTTTTTGTTCCACGGAATATCCAAAATTTGATCGATGTAATTTCTTATAACCGTACTTTCTGGATTGTTTGGATTCATTGATGATAATCTTTTTATTTCTTTTAGTACGTGTTCTTCGGAATCTTTTTTTAGACGTAATTTTTTAATTTCATCATAATATTCGTCCATATCATCAACGTCAAATTCTTCTCCTAATTCCATTTTGATTTGTCGCAATTGTTCTTGAAGAAAATATTCCTTTTGAGAATCTGAAATTTCCTTGTTAGCTTTTTCTTCGATTTCTTCTTTTAACTTCAGAAATTCAATTTCTTTTACCACTAACTTGTACATCAAATCGATTCTCTCGTCCATATCCAATGTTTCTAAAAGCTTTATCGAATCATTGTCATTTAACGAAATCAACATCGCAACTGTGTCTATCAAAGAACTTGGGTCATCTTCATTCAACAATCCGCTCAACAAATCTTGTGGAAGCGGCTTTTTTATTATTTCTGCCAAGCTTTCAAATGAAGAAATTATCATTCTAATCATAGTGACAGATTTGTCAGTTGGTTGATATTTTGATTTGTCATATTCCAAAACTTCAACATTCGCTTCCAAAAAACTGTCATTTTCTATAAAATCAATAATTTTTGCTCTATCATACGCCTCGACCAAGACACGAATATTCCCATTGGGCATCTTTATTGTCTGTTGAATTTTTGCAAACACACCAGTATGATAAAAATCATCTTTTGTTATATTTTCTGTTAATGGGTCTTTTTGTGTACATATAAAAACCTCTGAGTTTCTTAAAAGGCTCGCATTTAAAGCATTTAATGAAACTTCTCGTCCAACTTCAAAATGTTGTATATTGTTAGGAAAAAGCCACAAACCACGCAACGCGATTATCGGCAATTTCTTGTTTGATTTTGTATAATATTTTTCCATCAAACCCCTCTTTCAACTTATTTATTGATAAAAATAGCTCACAAAAAGTGAGCTATTAACATTATTTATTATTAGTTTTAAAAACAAGCTTTGGATTTTTGCCTTGAAGCACACTCTCTTTTGTTAAAATAACTTTCTCTACGTCTTTTCTCGATGGGAGTTCAAACATAATATTCATCAAAGTTTTTTCTATTATAGTTCTCAAACCTCTAGCACCTGTTTTTCTTTCGTAAGCTAATTTCGCAATAGCCTCCAATGCTTCTTTTTCAAATTCCAACTCAACATCATCCATTTTAAATAATTCTTGATATTGTTTTATGACAGCATTTTTAGGTTCTAAAAGTATTCTGATTAGAGCTTGCTCATCCAATTCATCTAGTGTTACCAAAACAGGTATTCTTCCAACAAATTCAGGAATCAAACCAAATTTTATTAAATCTTCTGGTCTAATATCTTTGAACAACTCAGAAATCTTTTTGTGTTCATCATCTCCCAAATCTGCCCCAAAGCCTATGGATTTTGTCTCTGTTCTTCTTTCTATTATTTTTTCCAGGCCTTCAAATGCTCCTCCGACTATAAACAATATATTTTTCGTATCAACTTGAATATATTCTTGGTTCGGATGTTTTCTTCCGCCTTGTGGTGGAACATTGCAAATAGTGCCTTCCACTATTTTTAGAAGTGCCTGCTGAACTCCTTCGCCACTAACATCTCTAGTGATTGAAGGATTTTCGCTTTTTCTTGTAATCTTGTCGATTTCGTCAATGTAAATTATGCCTTGTTCCGCTTTCTCAATGTCAAAATCAGCTGCTTGAATGAGTTTCAAGATGACATTCTCTACATCTTCTCCAACATATCCTGCTTCAGTAAGACTTGTAGCATCTGCAATTGCAAATGGCACATGCAAAATCTTAGCCAATGTTTCTGCTAACAAAGTCTTGCCACTGCCCGTTGGCCCAACCAATAAGATATTTGATTTTTGTAATTCAACATCGTTGTTTTCGTTAAGATTTGAATTGATTCTTTTATAGTGATTGTAAACAGCAACTGCCAAGGCTTTTTTACCTTCCTCTTGCTTGATTACATAATCATCCAGTACTTTTTTGATATCTATTGGTTTAGGTAAATCAATCGCTTCTTGTTCTAAAGGCTGAGATTTAAATTCTTCTTCGATGATACTGTTGCACAATTCAACACACTCGTCGCAGATAAAAACCCCCGGCCCTGCAATCAATTTTCTGACTTCATCTTGTGATTTTCCGCAAAAAGAACATTTATATTGATTTTCATTTTTTGGCATTTAATATTCCTCTATTTAGAAGTGTAAATAACTTCATCTATCAATCCATACTCTTTTGCTTCTTCAGCAGTAAGTATGAAATCTCTATCAGTGTCTCTTTCGATTTTTTCAAGAGGTTGTCCAGTTCTTTCAGATAATATCTTGTTCAATAACGCCCTTTTTTTGAGAATATTTTTCGCGTGAATTTCGATATCACTGGCTTGTCCTTGTGCTCCGCCAAGTGGTTGATGAATTAAAGTGTCAGCATTTGGAAGAGCAAATCTTTTTCCCTTTGCACCACTTGTCAATAAAATTGCCCCCATACTGGCAGCCATTCCCACACAAATAGTGGATACATCAGGCTTAACATACTGCATTGTATCGTAAATTGCCAAGCCCGCGCTCACAGAACCACCCGGAGAATTTATATATAATTGAATATCCTTTTTTGGATCTTCACTTTCTAAAAACAACAATTGCGCAATAACAAGATCCGCCATCTGGTCATTAACCTCGCCTGTAACGAAAATAATTCTCTCTTTTAAAAGTCGAGAAAATATATCGTAAGACCTTTCGCCCCTGTTACTTTGCTCTACAACCATTGGTACTAAAGATGGCATACATAACCCTCCTATTTTCCAATTAAATGGATTTTATTTATCTGATTTTTCTTCTTTTTTAGTTTCAAATTTAGTGTTTTCTACAAGTTTTTCTAGTGCTTTTTTTCTCTTGATGTCTTCTTTCAAAAATTCGATATTTGGACTGTTTTTGAAATCGTTGATGAATTTTTCTTCGTCATCTTTTCCGTAAACTTTGGCAAATTCTTTTAATTGTTCGTCCAATTCTTCTTCTGTTGATTCGATGTTTTCTTTTTCAATGTATTTTTCCAATACCAAATCGCCTTTTACTTTCAACTGTGCATTAGCTCTCAATTCATTCTTAACATCTTCTTCTTTTGAGTTAGTGATTTGGAAATATTGCTCAGTGTTAAGTCCCATTTGTTGAACTCTCTTAGCGAAATCTTGGAATTGACGATTTACTTCATTGTCAATCATTGATTCTGGAACATCTATTTCAGTGACATCAATCAAAGCTTCAACAGACTTGTTTTGTTTTTCTACTAATAGTCTTTGTTCATTGTCTTTTTCTAAGTGTTCTTTGATGTCTTTTTTGTATTCATCCAATGTGTCAAACTCAGAAACATCTTTTACAAATTCATCATCTAATTCAGGCATAACTTTTTCTTTGATTGAATTGATTTTGCAAACAAATTTAGCATCCTTTCCCTTCAAAGAAGCTTCGTGATAATCTTCTGGGAATTTAACATTTACGTCAAATTCATCTCCGATATTGTGACCTATGATTTGTTCTTCAAAACCTGGAATGAAAGTATGTGAACCTAGAGTCAATTCATAATCTTCAGCTTCTCCACCATCAAATGCTTTATCTCCGACAAATCCTTTGAAATTGATAGAAACAATGTCGTTTTCTTTAGCTTCTCTTCCTTCAACATCTTGCATTCTAGCATTGTGTTCAAGTTCATGCTTTATTTTCATATCAACATCAGAATCAGTTACTTTGTATTCTTCGATTTCAGCTTTAAGATTAGAATAATCTCCCAATTCAAACTCTGGCTTCAAATCAACAGTGAACTTCACTTTGACATCATTGTTTTCAGTGATATCGTCAAGGTCAATTTCTGGTTGAGAAACTGGTTCTAATTCTAATTCTTCGATAGCTTTCTCATAAAGGCTTGGCAATAAAAGATTTACAGCATCTTCGTAGAATAATCCTTCGCCATACGCTCTTTCCAACATTTTTCTAGGAACCTTGCCCTTTCTAAATCCTTTCAAACTGAATCTGGATCTATTTTTTTTGTAACTTTCCTCTATCGCATTATTGAAATCTTCCGCAGGTATTACACTAGTAAATACCGCTTGGTTTTTTTCTTTACTTATAAGCTCTGCGCTCATACTTTCCTCCTAATTTTTTATTTAAATTTATAATAATTTCATCTTCAAAAAAAGAAATTCCAGCTAATATTATACCCTAAATGGCAATTTTTTTAAAGTTTTTTGCAAAAATCAAGTAAAAACAACTCGTTTTCAATCAATTTTATAAAATAATTCTAGTTTTTTTGCTAAATTGGTAAAATTAGACTCACTTCTTCCTATATATACTGCAGGTTTTGTTGACGTGGATAGCAATTTATTGGTCGTCTTGTCAACATTTCCTTCATTTACCAAAACATTTACGTAGTTTTTACTTATACATACATAACTCGAAAGCAGCGTTGCCCTTGTATCTTTATAGTCTGTGAATATTATTTTCGAATAATTTATTCCAGAATTTTGTGAAAAATTCGCCTCATACACCGACTTATAATCGTTTCTAATTACTTTGAATCCATTTTCTTTTAATTTATCATCGTAAATCTTACCTACAACCGAATAAGGTTGATCAATTATCACCTTGGAAATCCCCCTGTCAATAGCTAACTTTATAATGGAATCGTCGAATTTTTTACCATTGACAAATGAAATCGCAAATCCATTTTTTAAATAGCTACCGATTTTTGCACTCACATAACTAAAATTAGAACTATCACTAATTACTAGTGTGTCCGTGGGATTGAGATTGGTGTTTTCTTTTATCACGTTTTTTGCAACTTCGAATCTGTTTTTGCCATCAATTCTTGTAACTAAAAGACCTTTCAGTTTGAGATTGTCGGACACTTTTTCACAAACAGACTTTTCCCCACCAATAATGTATACGTTCTTGGCTTTTAATCTAATTGTTTCATTTAATATAGGGCTGTCTTCCTTAACATAGTCACCGTCATTTTTTATCAGCATAATGGCTGATTTATTCTTATACGCAAAGCTCAACGCACTAATAACATCGCTTTCTTTTTTTTCATTGACTATGACAAGATTTGGAATTTTATTGAACATCTCTTTATTCAATTGTACCGACAAATCAGAATAATCTTCTATTATTGACTTGTCTAATTTCAAATCGCCATCTGCTTTAGATTTTGTAGACAAAAACAAAAAGCACAGACAAAAAATCAAAAATTTTTTCATATTTACCTCTTTCAATAATTATATATTAAAACAGCAAGTTTTTGCAAAAAATTGTTAATTCTTGCTTATTTGTACGATTTAGTTATATAATAAACATATAGATTCAAAACAAACGAAAGGATTTGAAATATGATTACGCTTCAGTCAAATTTAATCAACGCTGTTTTGTTAAAGCTAAATGAACAAGCCAACGAATACGCGGATGAGTTGAGTAAAAATTGGGACGATTCCGAATCCAATCCGAGAAATAATAAAAACACCATTATTCAATTATTGGGAATTTTTTTCTGGAATCAATTAAAAAACACAAATGATGAAGAAAAATTAAAATTACAAGAGAAAACAAAAAATAAATTTCTTTTTAAAATAGAAAACTGCGAATCTAAAAATTTACGCAATGTTCTTTTTGAAATTGTGGACTATTATTCATCAAATCAAGATATTTTCACAAAAGGATGTGAAAACCCTCTGATAAAAAGAGCTCTTGATTACATCTACAACAACTGTGACAAGAAAATCTCGTTGGATATTTTATCAGAACAATTTCACGTTTCAAGAAGTTATTTGTCGACATTGATTGCGCAGAATACTGGAACAAATCTTCCAAATATTTTGAATACATTTAGAATTGAAAAAAGCATTTTATTGTTGACTAATACCGATAAATCTATAACGGAGATTTCAAAATCTGTCGGTTTCAAATCCGATTCTTATTTTTGTCAACAATTTAAGAACATAAAAAAAGTCACTCCCAAAAAATTTCGCACAATAACAAAGCGTGGTCTGTATTAGACCACGCTTATTTTTTTATTTGTCATAATTTTTAGAATGTGGACAAGAACCGGATCCGCAATCACAGCTTCCACCTTTTTTTATAATATGACGTATTGCAAAAACAACTGCAACCGCAATTACAATTAATACTACTATATCTGCAATGTTCAAAAAATCACCTTCTTTTAAATTTTAACTCTATTGTACTGCTCTTTTTGATTCATTGTGTTTGTATTTATCTTTTCTAAATATCAAGTACAACATTGCCACTAATACTACAACTGCAATTCCAGTGCTCAATGTGAATGCTTGTTTCAATACTAGTACATTTAGGAATTGATATACCATAAATGAAATTATATAAGCAAATACGATTTGATAACAAATTGCAAATGCTGTCCATTTTCCTGAGTTCATTTCTTCTTTTATTGCACCTACTGCTGCGAAGCAAGGAACTGTTAATTGGTTGAAAATCAAGAAGCTCAATGCAGATGCAATTGTGAAGTGAGCCTTTACCAAAGTCGCTACCTTGTCTGCATCATCACCAACGCCTGATACGATACCGTAAACGCTGACTACCATTTCTTTTGCAACTGTTCCTAAGAAACTTGCAACAGTTGCTGTCCAGTTACCGAATCCCAATGGAGCAAATAATGGAGCGAATATTTTTCCGATATAAGCCAATATAGTATCAGTACTGTTATCGTCGAAATGAACAAATTCTCCCTTAACAGATATGTTTTGCAAGAACCATACGCAGATTGATGCAACTAAGATGATTGTACCTGCTTTTATGATAAATGATTTAGTTCTATCCCAAGTCACACGCAAAAAATTTGAAACAGTTGGTGTATGATATTCAGGAAGTTCCATTACGAATGGAGCAGGTTCACCAGAGAATGCTTTTGTTTTCTTCAAAATAAGACCACTGATTATTACTGCCAAAATTCCTGTAAAATACAATAATGGAGCAAACCACCACTGACCGAAAATTGCTGCTGCAAATAATGCTATAATTTCTGTTTTTGCACCGCAAGGCATAAATGATGCAACGATTATAGTCATTTTTCTGTCGTTTTCATTTTCAATAGTTCTTGTTGCCATAATTCCTGGAACTGAACAACCAGTACCAATCAAAATCGGAATAAATGATTTACCAGATAAACCAAATTTTCTGAACATTCTATCTAATATAAATGCAATTCTTGACATATATCCGATATCTTCCAAAATAGCAAGCAATAATTCTAGTGTTGCAATCATAGGCAAGAATCCCAATACTGCACCAACACCGGCAACAATACCATCTACTACAAGGCTTGTCAACCATTCGCTAGTTCCAATTACTTCTAATCCTTTTGTAGCTAAATCAGCTAATTCACTTCCCATTACAACATCTGCCCACCAATCGTGGAATGGAGGACCACCGACAACTTTAACTGCAATGTAGTAAACTGCCATCATTATCAACACGAAAATTGGCAATGCCAAAAATCTGTTTGTAACAATTCTATCGATTTTATCACTGACAGTTAAACCAGTTCTACCTTTTTTAACTGCCTTAGTTGTCAATGATGTTATAAATGAATATCTTTCGTCTGTGATTATAGATTCACCGTCATCATCCATTTCATCTTCAACAGTTGACACGATTGATTCTACTCTCGCTTTTTCGTCTGGAGTCATTGTTACGGCTTGCATAGCTTTTTCGTCTCTTTCCAAAGCTTTAATAGCAAACCATCTTTTAGCATCAGAATTTTTAATAAACTCTACGCTGTTTTCAATTTCTGTTAGTACATTTTCAATTTTTTCACTAAAATCGCTGATTAATTTTGGTTGACTTGTCGCTTGTTTTTCTGCAACAGCAATCAATTCATCAAGATTTTGTTTCTTTAATGCCGATACTTCGACAATAGGAACTCCAATTTTTTCTGTAATCAACTTTGTATCTATCTTATCGTTGTTTTTTTTGACAACATCCATCATGTTAAATGCTAACACCATTGGTATTCCAATTTCTGATAATTGAGTTGATAAGTACAAGTTTCTTTCGATGTTAGACGCATCTATAACGTTGATGATTACATCAGGTTTTTCGTTGATAAGATAATTTCTGCTGACTACTTCTTCCAAAGTATATGGAGATAAAGAATAAATACCTGGTAAGTCGGTAATTTTAATCTCCTTTTTTTTCTTTAAACTACCCTCTTTTTTTTCTACAGTAACACCTGGCCAGTTACCAACGTATTGGTTGGAACCTGTCAAAGCGTTAAATAATGTAGATTTACCACTGTTAGGGTTACCAGCTAACGCTATTCTAATAGACATAAGTCCTCCTAAAATTATTTATTTATTTTTTCAATTAAAATATTTTCTGCATCGCCTTTTCTAAGACTCAATTCATATCCTCTTAAATTGATTTGAACCGGATCTCCCAAAGGTGCAACCTTTCTAATGTAGATTTCTACATTTTTTGTAATGCCCATATCCATAATTCTTCTTTTTACAGGACCTTTACCCAAAATCTTGACGATTCTGTAGTAAGAACCTACTTCGGCATTCTTCAGATTCAATTCATTATCCACTTATATACCCTCCTTTTAACCAATAGAATTGACTTCAATCCTCGTAGCTAAATCTTTTCCGATAGCTACTCTTGACCCTTTTATTTTAACTATTAAATTTCCAAAATTTTCAGAAACAACAGTTATAACGGCTCCTTCAATGAATCCCATATTATTCAATAGCTTTTTTTGTGATTCATCTTTTATCTTCTTGATTTTGATAATTTCAAAATCCTGGTTCAGTGGCGCTATTGCCAAATTCATAAAAATCACCCTCAATTTAAACGTTTAAATTTATTGCACTGTTATTATATTGATAAAGAAAATTATTGTCAAGACTAATCAATATTTATTTTCAAAATCTTTTTAATTTGTTACAAAAATGTTCTTGTTTGTTTCAAAAATTTTATTTTTCTTCGCAATCTTTTACATTAATTGCAAAGTTTTTTTTGGTTGTTGCGAAATTATTGCAATTTTCCAATAAAATTTACACTAGAATTTTTATTTGATATAATAACTCAAGAGATAAAAAGGACAAAGCGCCAGACCTTTTTTAGGTTAACGAGGGATAGAGTTATCGAAGTATTCGGCGGGAGCTCTATAGGTCACACAGCCTTAGCATTTAACAAAGTTCAAAAGTGATTTTGAAACAAAAAAAATGAAGTGTATCTCGAAAAAATTTGGAGGTAAATTTATGTGCGGAATAGTTTGCTATAATGGCGAGAAATCTGCTGTTGAAGTCATATTAAACGGACTCGAATCACTGGAATACAGAGGATATGATTCAAGCGGAATTTCTGTTGTTACAGACAAGATTGAAACGGTAAAAAGAAAAGGAAAATTGCAAAATTTAATAGATTCTATTGATGAGATTGATAAAAATGCAAATATTGGAATCGGTCATATCAGATGGGCAACTCATGGCGAGCCAAATGAAATCAACGCTCACCCACAAGTAAGTTCTGACGGGAAGTTTTCTGTTGTTCACAACGGTATTATCGAAAATTACAAAGAATTAAAAAAAGAAATGGAAGGTTATGGTTATAAATTCAAATCCACGACAGACACCGAAATTGTCGTTGCTTTGATTAGCCATTACTATAAGGACAGTTTGTTAGAAGCTGTAAAATCTACAGTCAACAGATTAAAGGGCGCTTATGCGTTGGGAATTGTTTCAGAGTATGAGAAGGACAAATTAATCGCTGTGAGAAAAGAATCTCCGTTGATTCTTGCAAAATGCGATGACGGAATCATTCTCGCAAGTGATATTCCTTCCGTTTTGAAATACACAAGAGATATTGTGTATTTAGAAAATGGTGATGTCGTTGAGATTGACAAGAAAGGCTACACTATTTACGATAAAAACTTCGAAAAAATTGATAGAGAAGTTAAAACTGTAAATATGACATTGGATCAGGCTAGTAAGGGTGGCTACAAGCACTTTATGTTAAAGGAAATAAACGAACAGCCCGAAGTTGTAAAAGAAACTTTGAAGCACAATGTCAAAAAGAATTTGATAGATTTCGACGAAAATTCCTTGTCAAAAGATGAATTAAAAAATATCAACAAGGTCTACATCGTCGCATGTGGTACTGCTTTTCACGCTGGAGAAGTTGGCAAGGTCGCAATCGAAAAACTCGCAAAAATACCTGTAATTACAGATATTGCATCTGAGTTTAGATACAATGACCCATTTATCGATGAAAAAACTCTTGTTATTTTGATTTCTCAATCCGGCGAGACCGCTGACACATTAGCTGCTCTTCGTGAATCGAAAAACAAAAACGCCACTGTCTTGGCAGTTACAAATGTCGTTGGTTCATCCATCGCAAGAGAAGCTGACAAGGTAATCTACACGTTAGCCGGCCCTGAAATTGCAGTAGCAAGTACTAAAGCATACATTTCTCAGTTGGTTACAATGATAATGTTGGCGTTGGATTTTGCAAAAAAATTAGACAGAATAACAGATTCTGATTATTCAAAATACATCGACGAGTTGGAAAGGATGCCTGAAAAAATCAAACAGGCTTTGAAATGTGAACCTATCACAGAAAAAATTGCCGATTTAATCAAAAATGACAATTCTATGTTTTTCATAGGTCGTGGGCTTGACTTTTTGAGTGTAAAAGAAGGCGCTTTAAAACTAAAAGAGATTTCTTACATTCACACCGAAGCTTTTCCTGCCGGTGAATTGAAACACGGTTCTATTGCTTTGATAGAAAAAGATACGCCTGCTTTGTCTGTGATTACGCAATCAAAACTAGCTGAAAAAACCATATCAAATGTTCAAGAAGTCGTTACAAGAGGAGCAAAGGTATTTACAATCACTGTCGAAGGAAATGATTCAATGAAAGATTTCTCCGAAGAAATAATCTTCATTCCTAAGACTTTGGATTTGTTGTATCCGATACTTTCCGTAATTCCTGAACAATTATTGGGCTATTACACTTCTTTGAAAAAAGGATTAGATGTAGATAAGCCTCGTAACTTGGCTAAATCAGTTACAGTAGAATAAAAAATAAGAAGTGCAAATTTTTGAAATTGATTCAAATTTTGCACTTCTTTTTTTATAATTCTAAGTTAGGATATACTTTCAAATCCAATCCGTCTTGTTTGCCATTTATATAATCATAATAACCCGCTGACGCTATCATAGCAGCATTGTCGGTGCAGAGAATTTTATCTGGAAAGTAAACTTTTATTCCCTTTTCTTCCGCCTTTTCCAAAACTCTTTCTTTTAGCCTTGAATTTGCCGCAACTCCACCACTCAAAACAAAAGTTTTTTGGTTTTTTTCTTCTAATAATCTAAATGATTTTTCTACCAAAACATCTATCACCGCTTCTTGGAAAGATGCTGCGACATCTTCTTTGTTTATATCCTCATTTTTTTGTTTTTTGTTGTTAATGTAGTTCAATACAGCTGTTTTCAATCCACTGAAGCTAAAATCGTAGCTGTTTTTTTCGAGCATTACTCTTGGAAAATCAATAGCGGATGGATTGCCCTGTTTTGCGAGTCTGTCTATTACAGGTCCTCCAGGATATTCCAGTCCTAACGCACGAGCAACCTTGTCGTAACTTTCTCCACACGCATCATCTCTAGTCGAGCCTATAATCTCGTAATTTTGATAATCCAAAACATTTATCAAGTAAGTGTGTCCACCCGATACAACCAATGAAATGAAAGGAGGCTCTAAATCTTTGTGACTAATATAGTTGGCACAGATATGGCCTTGCATATGATTGACTCCAACGAGTGGTTTCTTCAAACAAAAGCTCAAACTTTTTGCACAAGAAATTCCAACAAGCAAGGCGCCAATAAGTCCTGGACCTTTTGTGACGCAGATAACATCAATATCTTTCATTGTTATGTTTGCCTCGTCCAATGATTGTTGCAAAATTACATTCATCGCTTCCAAGTGAAGACGGCTTGCAACTTCTGGGACAACTCCGCCGTATCTTTTATGCACGTCAATTTGAGAAGAAATGACATTGCTCAAAACATCTCTTCCGTTTTTTAAAACTGCAACACTTGTCTCGTCACACGAAGTTTCGATTGCAAGTGTTATTATATTTTCTTTATTTTTTTCCATATCCAACATCATCCTCAACGCATCTTCTCTAGGCTTTTCGTAGTAGCCATTAATCCTTCCCATTTTTTCAAATCCGAACTTCTTGTATAGATTAATCGCGCAGAAATTCGATTCTCGAACTTCCAAGAAAATTTTTCGGACATTTTCCTTTTTGCAAAAATCTAACATAAATTTCATAAACTCACAAGCAAATCCTCTGTTTCTGTAATCTTTCTTCACAGAAATTGTCTGCAAATCAGATTCATCAACAACAGATGAAAACCCAAATGAACCTATGATTTTACCGTCAACTTCGCCGACAAAATAATGATTGTGAGCGTACAAAAGACAACCCTCGTACATTTTCTTGTCCCAATTGTCTGAAAAACTCTCAGCTTCAATCTTCACAACATCATTCAAATCATCAATTGTCATCTGTCTAATTTTCATTGTGACGCTTTTCATAATCTCTTTGTGCTTGTGATTTTCTTACATAATCCGGACTAAGAGTGTAGTAACTGTCAAATGTTTCAGTTTTATTAGCCAAATCACAAATCGACCTTGTAATACAATTGTTCAATGACGAATTTGCAAGGTGGAAATTCTCCTTCGAATTGATTTCATCCAAGAAAGAATACACTCCATCCCCAACGAAAATATACTCCTTATCATCGTCTAGTTTTTCCATCAATTCATCAAAATAAATCAAATCATCGTCCATCAACCTATTCAATTTATTGCCGTTGGTAAACATAGAATAATAAACTCTGCCACCCCTGGCATCCAAAATCGGAATTATTATCTTGTCAGTCATTACCATATTTGCCAGTGCTTCCAACGTTGAAATCCCGACGATTTTTTTGTCAAAAACCTGTGCAAATGTCTTTGCGGTTGTCATTCCTATCCTAAGACCTGTAAACGAACCCGGCCCTTTGCATACACAGAAGACATCCACATCCTCGATGTTTACGTCCAATTTTTCGAGCATTTGCTCAATCATCAACACCAGCGTCTCGCTATGAGTCTTTTTTTGATTTATATTGTAATCTCCAACGACAACTCCATCTTCCATCAACGTGCAGGAGCTAATCATTGTCGAAGTGTCAATCGCTAAAATTTTCATTTAATTCCTCTATAATTTCTTTTTCTCTTTTATTGTTTGCATTTATGATAATTTTTCTGGAAATATCGCTTAATTTTTCGATATATATCTCGATTAGATTTCTCGGCATATAAGACTGCGCTTGACTTGCCCACTCAATAATAGTGATTCCATCCGGATACAACAGTTCATCAATATCAAGTGATTCTATCTCCATCTCGTCTTCCAATCTATACAAATCTATGTGGTTTAATTGAACATCTACATAATAAGTATTCACCAACGAAAAAGTCGGACTAGTTACATTTTCATTGACGCCCAAAGTTTTTGCGATAGATTTAGTGAGAGTTGTCTTGCCACTTCCCAAATCGCCAATCAAAGAAATCACGTCGTGTTTTTTTAGAGCGTTCGCCAATTTTTGTCCAAATTTTTCCGTATCTTTCAAATCATTTAAAATATATTCCATAAATATCACCAAATAAATTATATCACAACTGTTAAAACTACAACAAAAATGACTCATCAAATATTCAACTGATGAGCCACATTCATTTATTATTATTACATGTATGTTTTTAATTATCTTTTTAAGAATTTTGAAATCGGCTTGTACAAGCAAATAGTGACAACTGACACGATTATACCTTTGACGATATTAAATGGCACAATACTGAAAAGCACGAACATTATAGGCGTAGATGCCATAGGGTTTACTTTTGCAAATTGTTTTGTAAAATCAACCAAGTTTATTCCGTACAATGGGAATATTACAAAATAATTTGAAATACAAGCTACCAATGTGTATGCTAACACCCCGAATACCAATCCTGTAAGAGCAGATTTTCTGCTTTTACCTTTGTTGTAAATCGCACTTGCTACTACAACAAAAACCGACGATAATAAGAAATTAGACAATTCGCCAACCCCTCCAGTAGTCGTTCCGTTGATGATAAAATTCAACAAAATCTTGACTGCTGAAGTCAACACGCCTGCGATTGGGCCCAATGCGAATCCAGATATCAAAACTCCCAAGTCTCCGATGTCCACTGTCATAAATGGCGGTGCAAATGGTAGCGGGAATTTAAAAATCATAAGTAATGCACTTATTGCCCCCAAAATACTTATCTTGACCATAGTTTGTGTACTTGATTTTTTTCTTGTGGTTTCCATAACCTACCTCCTAAGATTTTCAAGGGCAAATAAAAAAGCCCTCACTTTTTAGGGCTAAATGTCAATTATTACATTTACTTCTTTCGTCCAGACTTTACTGTCGGTATTGGAATTTCACCAATTCATGCACAACGCTCGCGGACTGTCACCGCCGGTGAGGAAATCAACCTCGCCCTGAAGTAATTTCATTATACCACTACCAAATTTTTTTGTAAACATTTTACTATTAAGTAAATAATTTTTTGTGTATACTATTACTGAGGTGATTTTATGAATATAACAAAAGATTTAATGGGTTTTATTGATGCAAGTCCATCAGTATTTCACGTCATAGATAATTTTAAAAAATTACTTAGAGAAAACGGATTTACTGAATTAAAATTTAGTGACAATTGGAAAATCGAAAATGACAGAGGATATTTTATAACAAATAACGATTCATCGATTTTAGCATTCAAAGGTTCTAGCGACTTCGACAACATCAGATTGATAGGCTCTCATTCTGACAGTCCGACTTTCAGAATAAAACCAAACTCAATCATCAACAAAGATGGATTTTTGACTTTAAACACCGAAGTTTACGGTGGACCAATACTAAGCACTTGGTTTGACAGACCATTATCAGTTGCTGGTAGAGTCGTTTTAAAATCTGAAAATCCATTCAAACCAGAAATCAAACACATAAATGTGGACAAAAATTTGCTGATAATTCCAAATGTTGCAATCCATATGAATAGAGAAATCAACAACGGATACAAATTCAATCCACAAAAAGACACATTGCCACTTTTGGCTCTTTCAAAAAAAGATTCAAAGATTTCCTTCGAAGAAATTTTGGCAAGAAATATTGGAATAAATGCCGATGATATTTTGGATTTTGATTTGTTCTTGTACGACAGACAAAAAGGAGAATTTGTCGGAGAAAATGATGAGTTTTATTCAGTAGGAAGAATTGATAACTTGGGAATGGCTTTTACTTCTGTGAAAGCTTTGATGGATTGCAATTCAAAAAATACTTTGGCGTTGGCAATTGTTTTTGACAACGAAGAAATTGGCTCTACGACAAAACAAGGAGCTGGAAGCACTCTTCTTAGCGATTGTTTCAAAAAAATCGTAGACGATAATGAAAAAAATTTCTACGAGATTTTGCACAATTCTTATTTAATAAGCGCTGACCAAGCTCACAGCTTGCACCCAAATTACACTGAAATGGCAGACCCTACAAACAGACCGCTAATCAACAACGGCCCTGTTATAAAATACGCTGCCAACGGAGCATACACTTCGGATGCTGTAAGTGCTTCAGTTTTCAAAAAACTTTGCATCGACAAAAACATTCCATTTCAAGAATTTACAAATAGGTCGGACAAAAGAGGAGGCTCAACCATCGGGCCAATAACCGTTTCAAATTTGGATATTCAATCAATCGACATCGGAAATGCGATTCTTTCTATGCACTCCATCAGAGAATTTGGCGGATGCAAAGACAACGAATATATCTATGAACTATTCAAATATTACTACGAGTATTAATCGAGAATTTTTTTTGATTTTTAATAATAACGAGATAAAACGAGATTTATTTATATAATCCGTTTTATCTCAGATTATTTAGTATTAATTACGTTTGTAATATTTTTTGTTCTGTCGTATACTAATAAAGTACTTGAGAAAAACAAGTAATAAAAACGTCGGGGTGTAGCGCAGTCCGGTAGCGCACGTGGTTTGGGACCATGGGGCCGGGGGTTCAAATCCTCTCACCCCGACCATAATCACAAATTATATTTGTGATTTTTTGTTTCCTTTTGTTATTGATATTATGAAAAAATACATCTGTTTCGTGCAGATGTATTTTTTTGCCCATTTTTAAGCAAAATAAAAACGCAGGACAAATTTTCATTCATCCTACGCTTCTCTCTACATATTTTTAATCAACACAACTACACTGTGTGCAGCTTTTTTTGTTTTTGCTTCTAAATCATTGTAAAACTCATCGTCCGCATCATCATCTGCAAAGTCCGACAAACTTCTTATAACCAAGAACTTCACATCGTTGAGATAACAAGTATGAGCAATGGAACATCCTTCCATCTCCGTTCCCAATGCGTGATATTTTTCGAATAATTCTTCTTGTTTTTCAGTAGTCGATATAAATTGGTCCCCCGTAACGATGAGACCTATTCTGTGTTTCAAATTTTCTTGTGTCATAATCTCATCTAACTTTTGCAAAGTTTCAGGGTCTGCTTCAAAAGTGTCGGTGTACGGAATATTGTTGCTGAAAATATCCAAATTTATATCGTGGTATTTTAATTTGTCTGCAAGTATCACCTCATCAAAACTAAGCGTCTTGTCCAATCCACCGCACACGCCACAATTTATTACCAAATCAGGATTGTACATATCGATAATTCTCTGCGTTAGAGCTGCTGAGTTTACTTTTCCAATTCCACAAACGCAATTTATAATTTTCTTGTCCTCAAATTCTGAAACGTATATTTCATATTGATTGAACTTATCGATTTTGATTGGCTTGAATTGTTCTCTGAAATACTCTTGCTCACTTTCTAGTGCCGAAATAATCGCTATTGTTTTCATATCAACTTGCACCTTTCTTCGATTAAATTTTTCAATTCTATGGCTTTTTTCTCTAAATATTCTTGATTTTCTCCCTCAATCATAACCCTAATCAAAGGTTCAGTTCCCGAAGGTCTTATCAAAACTCTGCCTTCATCCTTAAATTCATTTTCAAGCTCGGATATCTTTTTATTGATAACTTCATCGTCTTTGTAAACTTTTTTGTATTCGTTGTTGACCTTTGCGTTCACCAAAACTTGTGGGAAGCTAGTCATCAAATTATTCATTTCTGATAGTTTTTGTTTTGATTTAACAGCTATTTCTGCCAATTTAATCGCAGATAAAATTCCATCACCAGTTGTATTATCTTCTATGAAAATAATGTGCCCTGATTGCTCTCCACCAATAATGTATCCATTTTTTCTCATTTCTTCAAGAACGTATCTGTCGCCAACTTTTGTTTTTATAACATCCACGCCGATTTTTTTCAAGCTTTTGATAAGACCGATATTAGTCATAACAGTTCCCACGACAGCATTGTTTTTGAGCTTGTTGTTTTCTTTTAAGAAATGCCCAACTGCGCAAATAGCGTGGTCTCCGTCCATTATTTCACCAGTTTCATCGCAAGAAATCAACCTATCTCCGTCGCCATCAAAAGAAAATCCCATATCAGATTTAGAAATTTTCACTAAATTACTAATAACTTCAGGATTTGTAGAACCACAATTTAAGTTAATATTTTTCCCGTCGTATTCAGTATTCGTGACAGTTACATCGGCGTTTAATCTATTGAAAATAATCGGTGCGATTTCAGAAGTTGCACCGTAACCGCAGTCCAAGCTCACCTTCACACCTGTCAAATCCAAATCAACCCTGCTCAAAAGATAATTGATATATGTATCCTTTGCGCATTCTTCTTCATAAACTCTACCTACTTTTTCTCCTGTAATTTTTACGTTGATTTCATCTTGATGGTCAATCAAATATTCGATTTCTTCTTCAAGGCTATCTTTTAATTTGAAACCCTCATTTGAAAAATATTTTATTCCATTAAATTCGTAAGGATTGTGACTTGCAGAAATTACAATCCCGCAACAAGCATTGTAAAATCTAGTCAAATATGCCACAGCTGGTGTGGGAATCACGCCTAATCTGTACACATCAAAACCCATGCTAGTAATTCCACTAATCAAAGCTGCTTCCAACATATCCCCAGAAATTCTAGTGTCTTTTCCTATAACAATTAATTTATTATCTACATCTTTTAATTTATAACAAGCCGCTCTCGCAAGCTTATAAGCTAATTCAACAGTTAAATCTTCTCCCGCAACGCCTCTTATGCCGTCAGTTCCGAAATATTTTCCCATCAATATCCCCCTCATATTTTTATAATCTAATTATAACACATAATGTAAAAATCAATTAAAATATAAGCTTTTTGCAAACAAAAAGCGAGCTTTCGCTCGCTTTTAAATAAACATAAAACTTGTAATCTGTAACAAGAACAATGTATTGATTATTAAAGTTTTTAAATAGTCAGATTTATATAAAAAGTACACAACTATTAAAGATGTTATCAGCAACGAGAAAAATATTATTTTACCGAAAAATTTCGGTGAGTCTAGTGACGTTGTAGTAACTTATTTTGCAAATAAAATGAAATTAATTTCAGAATTGCACAAAGCACAATTGTCATTAACCGAATTTTATTTTTCTTATTAACCTACTTTTGTAATTTTATCGTCGCAGTGATTCTACCATTGGAGCCTTCTGCCATCACGACTGATTGTGGCAAATCGAGGTTGACTTCTACTGTGTTGTCCCCTTCTTTCAGATTTGACAAATCTATCGGTTTTGTGTTTACGCTATTGATTTGCTCGATAATATCATCTTGACCTTTGATTTTAACTTTATTTTTGTTCAATGTTATTTTTTCAATTTTTAATCCGTCTGGAATACTTGTCAGTACAGGTTTGATTTCAACGTCTTTTTTGAACAACAAATCTACTATAACTTTGCAGTTTTCAGTCGATTTTGTCAAATACTCTCTCGCTGTATCATCTTTTAAGTTCAAATTAATCGGCAAATCGAGATTTATATCTTTGTCCAAATTTGATTGGTCGAGTTTTACCGATAGATAATCAATGGCATTCAAATAAGTCCTAGCGCCTGAAATTGCGACATCTTTTGGCACTATTTTTATGGATTCAATTTCCACATTATCCGATAACTCACCAATTTTCATTATTCTTATTGGGAATTTTACAGTATCGACAGTTTCAGTATTAATCAGCATTGTTTCGTCTGAACGATCTGACAAGCTCACTCCTTGCGGAAGGCTTATCTCTACAGGAAGTGTTTCTGAGTTGACTTTTATCGAGCTGACATTGACAAATGCCTTCACTTCAGAATTTTTCATTCTTGTAATAGTATTTCTTCTGCCTTCAACTCTCATTGAAATTGTTGGATTTTTTGGCGATATGATAACACGTCCGTTTTCTCTGAGCTTGTCAATTCCCTGTAGTTGTACATTTACTATGGGAATATCTTTTGTTACTACAGGATTTTTGTTTTCCATTACAAATGACCATAAGAATATCGCCAATATTAGACAGACTAGTTTTATCATCAAATTATTTGAGTAAAATCCTTTGAAGTCGATGTTTTTTAAGTATGAATTGTTTTTTATTTTATCTTTCATCTTCTATTTCCTTTCTGTTGAAAATATAAGAATCTTGATCATTGTATAATTTTGTCAAAATTTTGGTCAATGTTGGCTCATCAATGTATCTGTCGATTTTCCCGTGCTCTGCGATGGATATACCACCGGTTTCTTCGGATACAATTAGTGCTAGGCAGTCACTTTTTTCGCTCATACCGATAGCCGCTCTGTGCCTTGTTCCCAATTCTTTGGATATGGATTGTTCTGTTGATAGTGGCAAGAAACAAGCCGCCGCTTTTATAATATCATTTTTGATTACAACAGCCCCGTCGTGAAGTGGGGTATTTGGTATGAAAATATTTATCAAAAGTTCGCTTGAAATTTGTGATTCTAATGTTGTTCCTGTTTCAACTACATCGCCAAGTCCTGTACTTCTCTCGAAAATTATCAACGCACCAATTCTTTGTCTGGAAAGTGAGAATACTGCGTGCACAATTTCCTGCACGCACTTATTTACTTTTTCTCCGCGAATATCGGCGAATGATTTTGTAAGTATATTACTTCTTCCGATTGTTTCCAAGATTTTTCTGAGTTCAGGCTGGAATACTACGATAATCATAATAGCCAACGCCGTCATCATATTTTCGAGTACCCAGTTGACTGTGTATAGTTTCAGCGAATCACTTATTTTGACGAATATAAAAATAATTACAAGCCCTTTTATTAATTGCTCTGCTCTAGTCTCTTTTATCATCATATACAATTTGTAAATACAAATCGCAACTATGGCTATGTCGATGATATCCAAGAATCTTAGCGTGTTGACCATATTAAAAAACTTATCCAAAAAAACCAAATTAATCATTCCCATCTATTGTTCTTTAATTATATGATACCATAAATTGTGCTTAATTTTTCGTGTAATTCTGCGTCTTTTTTGAAAATTTACCACTAAAACATTTTCACAATATTTTTAACAATCCAATTTATTTTCAATTAAATTGCTGAGCTTTTCGAGGGCAATATCTTCATCTTCACCTTCACATCTTAGAGTAAGTTCTGTTCCTTTTTGTGCGCATATTGATAATATGCTGATTATACTTTTTGCGTTGTATTTTTTGTTTCCCTTGATTAATTCAATATTAGATTGGTATTTGACTGCATCGTTTAATAATTTCGATGCGGCTCTTGCATGAAGACCTATCTCGTTTTTTATATAAACCTTTTTTTCAACCATATTTCCCTCCGCTATAATTAAATATAAGCCGGCAAATGTACCGGCTTATATCGAGATTAATATTCTATGAATTTTTCAGACTTACATCCGCAAATTGGACATGAGTCTATCTTTTCAAATCCAATATAGCCGCAAATTGGGCAAAGTAAAATTTGTTCAACTTCTAAGTCTTTGTCAGCATCAACAAATTCTTTTGCTTTTCCAAATCTTTCAGCGTGTACTTTTTCTGCTTCAACCGCAAACCTCATCGCTCTTACAGCTTCTTTTTCTTCTTGCATTTCTGCAACTTCAATATATGCTGGATACATTTCAGTTGCTTCAAATATTTCTCCATTTCTTGCTCCTTCTAAGTTTTCAGAAGTGCTTCCAATTCCGAAACCAGCCATGCTAGTTACTGCGAAATCCCCATGGATGCCCTTCATAGCGTTGAAATGCAAAGCTGCGTGGATTTTTTCTGCATCTGCAGTAGCATTAAACAATCTAGCAACATTTTTAAAGCCGTCTTTTTCAGCTTTATTCCCCCAAATGTTGTATCTGTTTCTTGCTTGAGATTCTCCACCAAACGCTGATTGCAAGTTTGCTTGTGTAATCAATTTCATATCAAATACCCCCTATTAAATTTTCAATATATCTATTATATCACATTTAGCAAACAATGAGTACAATTTGAAATTATTACAAAATTATCTCATTCTACTTACAATCACTTTTCTTCTCAAATCCTGATGTGTGTCGCTGTCTTCTTTTAATTTATCAAGCCACATAAGTGATTTTCCAGTTCCTCTGACAACGGCTGTTACTGGACCATCTACAATTCGTGCGTTAACTCCGATTTTTTCTGAAATTAATTTATCGAGCCCTCTGAGAAGACATCCTCCACCACTCATAATAATTCCTCGTTCGTAAACATCGGCTGCTAGTTCCGCCGGTGTTTGTTCCAAAACTTCCTGAACAGTATCCACGATTTTGTCTATCGGCTTTTTCAACGCAACTGAAATATCTTTTGATGAAACGTAAATGTGCATTGGCAATCCATTCACCAAATTTCTTCCTTTTATTTCGTAAAGTTCGCCGTCATCTCTCGGGTATGCACTGCCGACATTTATCTTGACTTTTTCTGCAGTTGATTCTCCAATTACCATATTGTATTTTGTTTGGACAAAATCTTGTATTCTTCTATCAAATTCATCTCCTGCTACAGGAATTGATTTGTTGATTACAATTCCGCCCATAGAAATCACAGCAACATCTGTTGTGCCGCCGCCGATATCCACGACTATGTTTCCTCTAGCATCTGTCACATCAATCCCCGAACCGATTGCCGCAGCTAGTGGCTCTTCAATCAAATATGTGTTGTAAGCCCCAGCGTATTTTGAGGCTTGAATGACAGCCCTTCTTTGAACTTGTGTTATCTGGCTTGGAACACAAATCAAAACTTCCGGTCTTATCAGCGATTTTCCTAGTGTTTTTCTGAGCAAATACGAAATTATTTTTTCCGTTGAATTGAAATCCGCCACGACTCCATCTTTTAATGGTTTTTTTGCGATTATGTTTCCCGGAGTTCTTCCGAGAATTTTCTTCGCATCTTTTCCAACGGAAATAATTTTCGAGTTGAAGCTGTTCATCGCAACAACTGAAGGTTCATTCAGAACAACTCCTTTGTTCGGCAAATAAACCAACACGGATGCCGTTCCCAAATCTATCGCTATTTTTCTACGAAAATTCATTCTATCACCTATAAATCTTTTTTATTCAGTATGCAGACGCTGTTTGCTGTAATTCCTTCACGTCTACCTTCAAATCCCAATTCTTCTGTCGTAGTCGCTTTCACAGAAATGTTAAAAACATCTGTGTGCAAATCACAGGCTATGTTTTCTCTCATATCATCAATGTAGTCACGAAGCTTGGGCTTTTGACATGAAATTGTGGAATCAATATTTCCAACTTCGTATCCCATATCATCCATTATTTCGTAAACTTTTCGAAGCAAAACTCTCGAGTCAATATCCTTGTATTTCATATCCGTATCAGGAAATAATTTTCCAATATCTCCCAGGCAAAGAGCCCCGCAAATCGCATCCATTATCGCGTGTATCAAAACATCCGCGTCACTGTGACCCAGTAAGCCCTTGTCGTGTGGAATGTGAACTCCGCCCAATATTAATTTTCTATTTTCAACTAATTTGTGTACATCTAATCCGAATCCTATTCGCATTCTTCATCTCTCTTTCTCGCTATTAGCTGTCCAAGCAGCAAATCTTCTTGTGTTGTTATTTTGATATTTGTGTAGTCGCCGTTGATTATTTTGACTTTTTTACCGACAATTTCAAGCAACGATGAATCGTCAGTGACTTTTATTTTTTCATCAAAAACCAACTTATAAGCGTCTTTTATCGAACTGTATTTAAAAACTTGTGGCGTTTGTGCCATGTACAAATGTGCTCTGTTTGGCGTGTTGACAACTTTCATATCGCTGTCGACATATTTTATTGTATCCTTCGCTGCCACGCTCACAACAAGTCCATCAAAATCCCCAATAGAATTGATGGCTTCTAGAATTTTTTCACGTGTGATAAATGGCCTCGCACCATCGTGACTTATCACCAAATCACATTTGTCACTAACTTTATTTAGTCCATTATATGTAGATTTTTCTCGGGAATCTCCGCCGATTGCGATGGTGATGTCTCGGTATTTTTTTTCTTTAATGAAATTTTCAACAAATTTTTTGTCTTCTTCTCTGATAACAAGAATGAACTCTTTTATTTCGTCGATTGATTGAAAAACATCCAACGTCATTTCCAAAATCATTTTGCCATTTATTTTTAAAAATTGCTTCGGAATTTTTTTGTTCATTCTCTGAGAGGAGCCAGCTGCAGTAATAATAGCTGAAATATATTTTTCCATATAACACCTCATAATCATTATATCAAAAAACTCAATTTAATTGAAAAACAATTTATAAAGTTAAAATTTTCAAATAAAAAAGAGAACTAGTCACCTAATTCTCTTGTTTGAATTTTTAATTGTCATCATTATCACGTTTTTTTGCAAAAATCATTTTCCCAGCGGAAGTTTGTAGGACGCTTGTAACGGTACATTCAATAATCTGTCCGAGATACTTTTTGCCATCTTCCACCACAATCATAGTTCCATCGTCCAAATATCCAATGCCTTGATTGTTTTCTCTTCCTTCTTTTATTATAGACACATTGATAGGTTCACCCGCCACGAAAACAGGTCTCATTGCATTTGCCAAGTCATTAATGTTGTAGACAAAAACTTCCTGTAAATTCGCAACCTTATTCAAATTGTAATCATTTGTAAGTAAATTTGCGTTGTATTCTTCCGACATTTTAATCAGCATAGAATCAACCTTGTCTATATTCGGATATCTCTTGTCCAATACTTTAACTCTGTCTTTATACTCCGTCTGCATCGTCTTCAAAATATCCAAACCACGACGACCTTTCTGCCTTCTCAAATAATTATCAGAGTCAGCAATATGTTGAAGCTCCTCTATTACAAAAATGGGAATTATCAAATTGCCCTCCAAAAAACCTGTATTCAATATGTCGACAATTCTTCCGTCGATAATAGTAGACGTGTCGACGATTTTCGGCTTAACTTTGGAATCCTTATTCGAAAATTTTACCTGAGATTTTTCTCTCGTTCTAATCTTTTCAAAAAAAGAAATAAAATCATCGTGATAATTTAAAGCCAACTTCGCTCCCAAAACCCCCATTCCAATGTAGAATACGATTTCTAGGATTACAGTAAGCACCGTCCCAATCCCTGGTATATCCAACTTTAACAGTGGTTGTGATATCAAAAAAGCCAATATTAGTCCTATAACAAGTCCCAATGTTCCGATTAAAATATCCACCAGAGAAAACTTCTTCAATGAATCTTCTACAGATTCTATCAATTTTAATTCTATTGATATAAATTTCGGAGCTAATAAATAAAATATAAATCCAAAAATAACTGCCGCTGCGATCATAGCCAAAGATTTTACAATCCAGTTTGCGGATTTGTCAATAAGACTATTGAAAACAACATTTGTAAGTATGACTCCCAGTATCGCTCCAATAATAGATATCAAAATAGACATCCCTCGTCTGAACAAAACACCATTCCTCCTTTCCAATATTCTAGTTCAAATCGATTAATTTATTAACCATGCTTTCAGCTTCTGAAGGCTTAATGTTCAAGCCACTCGCAATTTCACTGATTAGCATTTTTCTGGAGGTATTTAGTACTTTTTTTTCAATCATAGATAGGCCTTTTGAATTTTCCAATTCGTACAAACTTTTATACACAATTGCAGTCTCTTTTATGTCTCCCGTCCTCAATTTTTCAAGATTAGCCTTATATCTTTTGTTCCAATTAGACGGAGAATCACTAGAGCTATTCTTCAAAACATCGACCAATGAATGAATAGTTTCTTCTTCTGCTACAAATCTTATTCCCATATCATTTATCTTATCAACAGGTATCGATATTTTCATTTCCCCCATTGGCATTTTCAAAATATAATAGTCTTTATTGACCCCTAAGACTTCTTTATTTTGTATTTCGGTAATTATGCCTGCACCGTGCATAGGATAAACAACCTTGTCGCCTATTTTAAACATACTATCACCTCAATATATATTATATCTTAAAAAAAGATTAAATTCAACAACAAAACTTTTTATTATATCATATTCTTTATTTTTGTCAAATAAAAAGAGCGATGATTTTTCACCGCTCGTCAAATTTATCGTAGAATTTTTCAAAATTATAGCTGTATTTTAATTTTGAAAATTTTTATTCTAATTTTAATTTAAAATTGTAACTTTAACAGTTCTTCTTCCCCAATTATTGCTTTGAGATTTTGAACCAAATGCCAAGTCGATTTTATTTCCCTTTATCGCTCCACCAGTATCTTCTGCTCTTGCGTATCCATATCCTTCGATGTACAATCTCGTTCCCAATGGAATCACGTTAGGGTCTACTGCAACAACTCCGTATCTTATCGCAGTTCCCATAGCAGTTGTAGAACAGCCTCCATTTTCCGCTGGATCGGATGTGTATGCAGTTGAACGCATCACGATTGTTCTACCGGAGACAGGTTTTTGATTTAGTTTTTCTTGTTCTTTCTTTTTTTGTTCTTCTTGTTTCTTTAAAATTGCTTTTCTTTCTCTTGCAAGTCTCAAATCTCTTTTTTTAGGTGATTCTTTTGTGGTTTTGTCAGCCTTTATGTAAGCTGTTCTTCCGAAATAAATAATCCTAACAAAATCTTTCTCACTGTGACCTTTTATCTCTTCATCTTTGTCGATAATTCCTAACTCTTTTGAATCCTTATCTTTTGATTCAAAAACTTTTGCATCGCTGTTAGTCCATCCTTCAAATTTATCAATAGCAGGCTTGATTTCTGTTTGTGACAACAATGATTTGTCCACAAATCCCTTGAACTCTTTTTCTTTATCTACAAAAACAACCTCTGCAAATTCTTCTTCAATTTTGATTACCATTACAGTGTCGCCTTGTTCTAGCTGAGCTATTGCCTTTGAATGTTCACTTTTTTTGTCTAACAAATCGGTGTCATCTTTGAGCCAATATTTTTTTGATTGTGTGTTTTTATCTTCATTTGATTTTTGTTCTACTTTAACATTATTCAAATCTTTTGCTTGTGAATTTGATGGTACAAATGCTAACAAACTTGTCATTATGACAACCGAAGAATTAAATATCAATTTTTTATAATTCATTTGTATCTCCTCTTTCTTGTTTATTTAATTTGATTTAATTTTTACTACTCGGCTATTTTATAGGACACGAAAAGATTTTTCAACAAATTGAGCGATTTTTTTGAGCGAATTTATGATACTTATTTTCAATTTTTTTGTTTGTATTGTCGTAAACAAATCAAAAATTTTATTAATCGTGCAAAACTAACGGTTACAAAAAGGTAACAACTTTTTTTGTTTTTGTTTGTCTAATGAGTACAACGAGGCGAAATATTAATTTTTTGTAATATTTTGGGGAATTTGGACAAAAAAAATTTGCCGCCAGATGAGTCCAGCGACATTTTTTTGTTATCAGATTTCTCCAAGGTGTTTTTTTAACTCATAAATTAATTTGTTTTCCATTTTGTCTACACTCATCACGAAATTCATCAATCCTCCGAAAATTGATTTATTGTTCAATTTCATATCTATGTCGACAAAACACCCCGTATTATTGTCAGAAAAATCAAATCTCAAAAAACCATCCATTGATTTTGAATTTAAATCGATGTAAAATTTCTCATTTACGACGTGTTCTGTAATTGTGTATGTCATCGTCACACCGAGATTGTCAATTACGTATTGATTTTTCACACCTGTCGGTTTTGAATTGTCGAGAATTTGGTGTTTTATAGTTTCAAAAACAACGCTTCTGTCAGAGTTAAATTGCTCTCTTTTTTTCAGTTCAGCCACTAATTATCTCCACCTTTCTTTTTATAATTTCATCCAATTTTTCTTCGTAATCTCTTATATTTTTGTAGTTCGTGTATTTTATTATATCATTTTTTATTATTTTTGAATTGGCAGTCATTCCAAATCCAAGAATACTTTCCAATTCTTCATTTATAACAATATTGTATCGTGATGGATTGTCTTTGCAAAATCCAATGTTCTCCATATTATTCAGAATATTTTTCTGTCTATATATATAGTACGCTTTGTATCCATTCTTTTGCATCCACTTTTTCACTAGATTCATTTGCTCTTTTACAGTGTTTTTTTCAAAATTATTCTTGTTGTATTTTTGTGAATATTTGCTGCCATTTTTTATCGACAAAGTGTGAAACGTTATGTTGTCCGGCATTAAAGTTTCTAATATCTTCAAGTTCTCAATGGTGTCATTGACATCGTCGTCAACCAATCCTAAAATAAAATCCATATTCACAGTCAATCCAATTGTTTTGGATTGTTCAACCAATTCAATAAGATTATGGTTGTTTTGTTTCCTGCCCATTTCTTCTAATGCTTTTTCATTGAATGTTTGAGGATTCAAACTAATTCGTGATACTTTGTGTTTTTTTAACAAATCAAGTTTTGTGCGATTCAAACTATCCTCTCGTCCGGCTTCAAACGTGTACTCTAGCAAATTTTCCGATATGAATTTTTCTTCTATTAATTTGAGCAAATCTTCGAGCATTTTTTCGTCAAGACTTGTCGGCGTTCCTCCACCTACATAAATTGTTTTTATTTTTTTCTTATCTAAGTGATTGGATGTTTGTTCAATTTCTCTCATCAAAAATCCTAGATACTCTCTCCTTCTGTCGTTATTGTTGAAGACAATCGTGGGAAATGAGCAGTATTCACACCTAGTGGGGCAGAATGGAATATTGATGTATATATTGTAATTTTTGTCGTCGTAGTGAAATTTGGACTGCAGATTGTCGATGTTTCTTAGAAGCTTCAAATTGTCATCACTTATTAGATACATTTGTTTTAATTCTTCATCTGTGTGATTTCTCAAAATCTTGGATGGTTTTGTTCCAGTCAATATTCCCCATTCATTTGTGTAGTTGTATTCCTTTTGAAATATGCGATAAAGTATTTTTTTTAATTCTAATCTCGTTTTAAACTTGTAGGTTTTGTCTTTTCGTACAAAATTTTCTCCGACAACAAATTCGCTCTCTTTAAATTTCAAATTTTGTTTTGCATCAAATATTGTAAATATATCGATGCACTCTTTTTGATATTTTTTGCATTCTAATTGTATGTTCATAATTTTCAATTAAATAATCCGGCACATTCCAAAAAGAAAATGCCGGGTTATTTTCTATAAGTCGTCTTCTATTATCGCTGATTTTGAATATGCTGATGGCTTCGCCTCGAAGAAATCTGTCTTGATTTTGTTAGGGTCAGAATACTCGCTAACCCATTTCATCGACGGAATTTCTCGTTCATATCCCGGATACAACACGCCAAATCCTAGTCCAGTTGAGCGAAGATTTCCCAAATATTTGATGTAATCTTCTACCATTTTCATTGACAGTCCTTGGATTTTTTCTCCAATAACATATTTTGCCCATGCAATTTCAGCTTCGACTCCTTGTCTTATCATTTCCTTGTATTGTGCACTTTTTTCTTCGGTGAACAATTCTGGAGATTCTTTTTTCAAATCCAAAATAATCGATCTGAACAACCACAAATGTGTGTTTTCATCTCTGTTGATGTATCTAATTTCTTGCACTGTTCCCGGCATTTTACCCATTCTGCCGAGATTATAAAAGAACATAAACCCAGAATAGAAATACACTCCTTCGAGAATATAATTTGCAATCAACGCTTTCATAAAATTATTTTCGCTTTTTTCTTGGAAGAAATCATTGTACTGGTCGCCTATAAATCTATTTCTCTCCAACAAGAACTCATCGTCTTTCCATTGATACAATATTTCCGTCCTTTCTTCTGGGGAACAAATCGTATCCAAAATATAACTGTAAGATTGTGAGTGAATTGATTCTTGGAAAGCTTGGATTGACAAGCACAAGTTTATCTCGTTTGCAGTGATGTATGCTTCCAAGTTTGGAAGTTGTGCAGTTTGTAAACTATCCAAGTAAATTAAAAACGATAGGATTTTATCGTATGCAATTTTTTCGTTTTCGGATAAATTTCTGTAATCTTTGATGTCTTGATTCAAGTTTATTTCTTCGGGAATCCAGAAATTATTCATAGCTTGTCTGTACCATTCGCTCGTCCAAGAATATTTTATGTTGTTAAAATCATTCAAGTTAGTTGTGTTTCCATTGATGATTTTCCTCTTTGATAATTCAATATCTCCGTGCTCGTTAAACAGTCCACGTTTTTTCAGTTCTTCCATTTCTACCTCCTAGACTAATCTTATCTATATTATATTCTATTTCAAAAAGAAATCCACAGCCTCGATATATCCGTCGACTCCTTTTCCTTTTATGACTTTTTTTGCAAAAAATGACACATACGAAAATTTCCTAAAATCTTCTCTCTCATCTACATCAGACAGATGAACTTCAACTGTGTCAATTCCTACAGCTTTTAACGCATCTAAAATCGCGACAGATGTATGCGTGTATGCAGCTGGATTTATTATTATCCCGTCTATTTTTTTGTATGCACTTTGAATGATATCAACAATTTCTCCTTCGTGATTAGACTGATAAAATTCTACGTCTATTTTTTTCTCGGTGCAGTAGAGCTTGATTTTGCTTTCGATTTCTTCTAGCGTGAGTTTTCCATAAATTTCAGGTTCTCTTATTCCCAGCATATTCAAGTTCGGCCCATTAATAATAAATAGTTTCATTGAAATCCTCCAAAACTAATTTTGCCGTTGATTTGGCGTTGTAGTTTTTGAAATATTTATCCGAAAATCTTTTATAAAGATGATTCCTCTGTTCTCTGATTTCTTGCATAGTGTTTGTTTTGTAAATAGGTCTGTTTTTTGTTGAAAGTTTGCTGTTTGGCCTGTCAATCCAGTAGACGACGGAATTTTGGTGAAGATAGTAGAAGTTTTTCCTCACAGTTACCGTCCCTCCACCAGTTGCTATCACAAGATTTTTTTCTTTCGAAAACTCTTCTAACACTTCTGATTCTATTTTTCTGAAATATCGTTCGCCTTTCGCAGCAAAAATCTCGGAAATATTTCCATATCTATCTGAAATAACCCTGTCTATATCGACAAGTTTTTTCCCAGATTTGTCTTCGATGATTTTTGCAATCGTGCTTTTGCCACAACCAGGCATTCCCACGAGTGCAATATTCATATTTTTTGTTCTAATTTTCTGAGCGATATTTTCCACAATTTTATCGTCGATTTTTTTGCCGGTAAATATTTCACACGCCTTGACAGCTTGATACACAAGCATTCTCAGTCCGTTGTCGTTTTTGATTCTTAGTCTGTCACAATCCATCAACAAAGATGTCTTGTTTGGGTTGTATATGACATCGAATACAGCTTTTGGTTTTATCTTCAAAACATTTATCGGCGATTCTAAATTGTTCGGATACATACCAACAGGCGTTGTGTTTATTATCACATCGCAGTTTTTGTAATAGTCAATATCCTCAAATTTATGTTCACCTTTTCTTGAAATCACTTTTATTTTTTTTGCTTTCAATCTTTTTGCACACTCAATTGCGGTTTTGCTAGTCGCTCCATCTCCCAAGATTACAACCGTCTTTCCTTTCAGCTCGATGGTTCTTTTAATCATATATTCCATTCCATCGATGTCTGTATTGTATCCTTTTATTTTATCCCCAAAAGTGATTGTGTTTACGCATCCGATTTTTTTCGCGTCATCGCTAATTTCATCGAGGTATTTGATTACTTCAGTCTTGTATGGAATTGTAACGTTAATCGCTTTGATATCATCTCTATCGAAGAATTTGTCCAAATTGTCTTCTTCAAAATATTTGTACTTGTAATATCCTAGCGATTCGTGAATTTCTTTTGAATAACTGTGTTTTAAAGATTTTCCTAAAAGTCCGTACTTCATTTTATATTTTCCTGAATTTTTTTTGATTCCAGTATAATTTTACTGATAACTTCTCTGATATAATAGCTGTATTCCAGTCCGCTGTTTTCGATTTTTGCCAAGATTTGTTTTTCTCTTGTTCTATCTTGCGTTTCTATATTATTGTCTGATTTAAAATCGCCAATTTGTGAACAAATCTCGAATCTTTTTTCCAACAGCTTGGATATCTCTTCATCTATTGAATCTATTTCTGTTCTAAATTTTTCCATTTGTACCCCTCAATAAGAATTACATTTAAGTTTATGATTTATAATGTTAAAACCCATACTCCTTTAGTAAATCGTAAATCACTAACGCAGTTACCGATTCAATCACGCTGACTGCTCTAATTCCAATCGAAGGGTCGTGCCTTCCTTCAATTGTAAGTTTTGTATTTGTTTTGTTACCCAAGTCTACCGTGTTTTGTGTCAAACCGATTGATGCAGGTGGCTTGAATGTCACAAGGCTAACTATCGGCATTCCATTTGAAATCCCGCCGAGTATTCCGCCATTGTGGTTTGTCGTAGTTTGTATCTTTCCTTTTTCGATTGTATAGCAGTCATTCACATTTGATGCTCTTTGATTTTCAAATGATTTTCCACATCCAAACTCCACGGATTTTACCGCTCCGATTCCAAAATAAGCCTGTGATAATCTCGACTCGATTGAGTCAAAAAGAGTGTCCCCAACTCCCGCTCTCAAATTGTACACGACCGTTTCGACGCTTGAACCGATGGAATCTTTTTGAGTTCTAAGAAAATTTATTTTTTCGTCAATTTGCTCTATCAAAGAATCATTTATAACTTCTATTTTTTTATTTCGCAAACCTCTATAATCTTTGAATTTCAAATCGTCAAATTTATAATCCTTGATGTCTCCGAGACTTTGCAAATGGCTGAACACAAAAATATCGTGTCGTGCTAAAATTTCCTCTGCGATAAATCCCGCAACGTTTACTACGGCTGTCAATCTTCCCGAAAAATGTCCACTGCCATTTATATCATTAAATCCATTAAACCTCACCACCGCCGGATAATCTGCGTGAGATGGCCGTGGTGTATTGCAAATATTTGAATAATCCTGTGAGTGATGGTCGCTGTTTTTTATCAAAAAAGAAATCGGACAACCAGTTGTTGTATCATTCAACAACCCTGATACAAACTCGACATCGTCTTTTTCTTTTCGCAATGTGGTGTTGGATTTTCCAGGACTTCTTCTGTTCATATGAGCTTTTAATTTTTCGTAGTCTATCTTTAATCCTGGCTCAACTCCCTCGAGCACTCCTCCTATCATTTTGCCGTGGGATTCTCCCCACACTGTCAATTTTACAAGCTTACCTATAGTTGACATCACTACCCAACCTTTCTAGCTCGTCAAAAAATGACGGATACGATTTTTTGACAGCTTGCCAATCAATTATCTCAATCTCATCCACCAAAATAGAAGCTACCGCACACGCCATCACAATTCTGTGGTCGTTGTGTGAATTTACAGAAGCTGATTTTAGTTTTGATTTGTAAATCACAAAATCATCACCCGAAATCTCGCAGTCAACTCCCATTGATGTCAGCATTTCAAATGTCGATTGTACCCTGTCAGATTCCTTCATCCTAAGCCTTTTTATGTTTTTAATTATTGATTTGTCGCATTTTTGCGACAGTACCAACGCCAAAACCACAAACAAATCCGGAATTTGTGATATGTCTATTTCATAAAAATCTGTTTTTTTGTTGATTTCGTTCAAAATATCCACAATTTTCCTGTCAGCCTGGACTGAATTTGCGTTCAAATTTTTCACGTCAATTTCAGCATTAAATTCATTTGCACACAAGAAAAAAGCTGCATTTGACCAATCACCTTCCACGATGATTTCACCTGGTGATTTCAAAAAGCCTCTGTGAACTGTGATTTTGTCCTCACTTATTTCTGATTTTATGCCGAATCGTTCGAGACACTCTCTCGTGATTTCGATGTAGCCTTTGGATTCTAATTTGGATGTCAATTTTATTTCGCAACCACCTATCAACGGCGCAATGAGCATTATTGCCGAAATATATTGACTCGAAACATCTCCCGGAAATTCAAAATCAATCTTGTGAAAAGTTCCATCAACCGTAAAAGGAAGGGTTTCACTTGTAAAAGTTAGCCCCGCCAATTTCAATTGTTCTATCAAATCTTTTATAGGCCTGTCCTTTAATCTTCCGGTGCATTCTATACTTGTTTTTTGCGATAAGAAACTAACAAGTGGCAACAAAAACCTCAATGTAGAGCCAGAGTCTGATACATTGATTTCACTGACATCTTTTTGAAAAAAAGATGGTTCAACAGTGACCTCATCATCGTTGATTTCGATATGAACTCCTAAATTTTTCAAACAATTGATAGTTGCCAAGACATCATTAGAAAACTCATTTATGTGAATTTTTGTGGTTTTATCTGCGACGCTAGCCAATATTAAAAATCTATGAGCAAATGATTTTGAAGAAATCGCTCGAACGGTTCCTTTTAATTTGTCTGTTTTAATTTTCATAAATATCACGCAAAACCTTCTTGAAATCCGATTTGTTCATATTCAAAACCCTACAATCTCCAATTTTTTCAGATACAATCAGAGATATCATATCCTTTGTGTTTTTCTTGTCACGAAGGCTCACATCATACAAATCTTCAACTGGATAATCGAAGTTGTCATTCAAATTATACAACTTCAATAACGTTAAAATATCATCATAATCATCGCTGTATTTTTTTGCTATACATTTAATGCCGTAAGCTACTGCGTGACCGTGCATAACATCATAGCCCGACAGCTTTTCGACAGCGTGAGCTAATGTATGACCGTAATTCAGCTTTTTTCTTATGTTTTTCTCCAATTTATCCTTCATAACGACGTTTTTTTTGATTTTGACGCAAATTTCGATAATTTCTGACAAATCGCTGTTTTTTGTAAATCTCGTATTTTTTAACTTATCGAACAATTTCTCATCAAAACAAACCGCATACTTTATAATCTCAGCAAAGCCATCTTCAAACACAAAATCATCCAACGTGCCCAACAAAAGCGGGTCAATGATGCACAATACAGGGTCTTTGAATGCTCCTACCAAATTTTTTCCAGCTTCCAAATCAATTCCAGTTTTGGAACCAACTGAAGAATCGACCATCGACAAAACAGTCGTGGGAATTTGAACGAAATCAATTCCCCTCATAAAAGTCGCAGCCGCAAACCCCGCCAAATCTCCGACAACTCCGCCACCAAACGCAATAATAGTGTCGTTTCTGTGATAAGATAAGCTCATATGATTCATTATTTTTTCGTATTCAACAAAACTTTTTGAAGCTTCACCCGGCTTTATCACATAAAATTCGTGTTCGATTTCCAAATCATCGAGCAGTTCATCCATCATCTTGTGGTAAAATCTGTCGACATTTTCATCTGTGATTATCAACGCCTTCGATTTGACATAATTTTTCAGAAAACTTCTCGATTGATTCAAACTATCCAACCCAATAATGCAATCATAACTTGACACATTTACCACTGAATACATTGTCTTAGCTTCCTAACTTTTTTCATTATTGTTCTAAATCGCTCGCACGTTACGGATTGTGGCCCGTCACTCAACGCATTTTCTGGGTCATTGTGAACCTCAATCATAAGTCCATCGCATCCTGCAGCTGTAGATGCAAGTGACAACGGCTCAATCAATGTGTACTTCCCGCTCGCATGAGAAGGGTCAATTATTATGGGAAGTTGTGATAATTCCTTCATTACAGAAATCGCAGAAATATCCAGTGTGTTTCTAGTGTATGTCTCGAAAGTTCTAATACCCCTTTCACACAAAACGACATTTTCATTTCCACCTGCCATTATATATTCTGCACTCATAATCCACTCTTTGTAAGTGGCAGACAATCCTCTCTTCAACAAAATCGGCTTATTTGAACGACCAAGCTCCTTTAGCAAAGAATAATTCTGCATATTTCTAGCTCCAACTTGAAGCATATCAACATCGCTGAAATACTCCAAATCACTCAAATCCATTATCTCTGTCACAATCGGAAGTGAGGTTTCTTTTTTTGCTTTCAACAACAAATCAATTCCCTCTTTGCCCAGGCCTTGAAAAGCATAAGGTGACGTTCTCGGTTTGAAAGCACCACCACGCAAAATATTCGCGCCACTTTCTTTGACGCTTTTTGCAATCGTCATAATCTGCTCTTCACTTTCAACTGAACAAGGCCCTGCCATAACGCAGAAATTCCCGTCACCAATCTTCACCCCATCAACATCAACAATCTTAGGTTGAGGATGCAATTTCTTGTTGGCCTTGGAAAACGGCTCTTCAATTCTAATAACTCTATCGACAATATCAAATCTATCTATTAATTTTTCATCAATACTCGAAGTGTCGCCAATCAAAGACAAAACAGTGTATCTATCCCCGACAGTTTGCTCGACTCTGACATTTTGTTCATTCAAAAATCTGATGAGCTTGCTCACTTCATTTTCGTTTGGATTTCTTTTTAATTTTACTATCATATTACTCTCCAATAAATCTTATTATATTAATAGTATATCAAAAGTGTGAATGTTTAGTATAATATAAGTAAAGATTTTTATGAAAGAGTGATACTATGATTGAATCAAATGATTGGCTATTAAAACAAATAAATGTGGTCAGCGAATTTTTACAAAAATTATTTACCGATATGGAAACAAACAGAAACCTCAAAGAAAATGCAGAATACAAAAAAGATTCATTTGAATTTGAGAGATTGTTGGAAAATTTAATCGACCAAGACAAAATAAACGAAGCGGAAAATATTTTATTCGACAGATTGCAATCAAACAACTCGAACAATTTAATGTACGCTACAATCGCCGCAAGATTTTACAACAGACTAAAAGAACTTTCAGATGAAAAACTACACAAATCCAACTACTCTCGTGAAGAAATCCTTCAGGGCTTGAATGACTTGTGTGAAATGTTCGGGTTGGACGTATTCAAACAATAAAAATCTCCCTACTGTGCTACAGTAAGGAGTTTTTTTTGAATCCGTCTACGGTTTAATTATATGAACGTTGCCAAATATCTCTGATTTTTTGCATAATATCTCTGTCAATTCTTTTTGGGTACTCATATCCTAGAATATCTGCCACATACAAACCCTGTTTTCTAAAAAGTTCACAGGATTTGAACAAAGTGCTCCATAAATTTTCCAATTCTGGAAGAGGATACGTCTCTAAATATCTCTCGTAGTGTTCTTTTTGCAAATACGTCTTAATGTATTCATAATTGTAGCCAATATTAACATTAAAATCGTAATTTGTCCCGATGTAATACCCTGTCATCTTGTCGACATTATCACGCACATTATTGAACATATGGATGGCGTAAATTTCTTCTTTTCTGTACAAGCCCTTTGCGACATTCAACGAATTAATGAACATCTGATTGACCAATGACTCAAACTCGCTACGAGTTGGCTTCATCTGTCTAAAACAAACATCTGATTTTGTACTATTTCCAACCAAAACTTGGTCCTTGTCAAGCAAAATATCAGCTTGACTGTCCTCATTGATATAAGACTGCATAGAATTTTCTTTGATGAAAAAAATCCTGATTTTTGTTATATCGTCGAGGATAATTGTGTAGCTAACATTGTGCGGATTTATTTTATTGGTGTACGTCAACTTATCAGACTTCTCCAGCATCAAAACATCGCCAAACATATTCTCGATAATGTGTGAATCCTTGTATTTTTCTAAATCACTCACGCCCAACACAAAATGATAATCGCTGTTTTCATCTCTCTCAATTGAAGGATTCAACCTTCTTCCAGTCTCCACCAAACTTCTTATGTCATCGTCTTTTTTCGAAAAATCCAAGACAACATTTTTTATGTTACTAGACATCTACATCACCTATTACTTAGACTTTTTACATAATCATAAATATCAGAAGGTTTCTTCGCAATAAAAACGGCCTTTTCAAATTCAGACTCACTTCCGAAACCATACAAAGCTCCAACGGCATCAATATTATTTAAAACAGCTCCTAAAATATCGTGCTTTCTATCTCCAATCATCAACGACTCCTCAGGCTTAATCCCAGTGTTTTCAATCAAATAAGCTATTACATCCGGCTTTTCAACCCTCGATTGATCCATCGTAGCTCCGGCAACAAAAGTAAAATACTTTATCAAACCGCAATCCGTAAGAATTTTTTTTGCAGAAGACTCGACCTTACTCGTCGCCAAGAAAATCTTATATCCAGCGCCGTACAATTTTTTAATCACATCTTCGATTCCATCGTACAGCTTCATTTCTTTCATACCCTTTTCAAAATAATAATCTCTAAAATCTTTTATTCTATTTTTGGACTCATCCTCACTAAATCCCATCGCCATATAGCTATCTTTAAGTGGTGGTCCAATAAAACTTACGAGTTTTTTCTCGTCGTATTCAAAATCTATTTTATCCAAACTATACTTGACAGCATTCACAATCCCTTCGTATGAATCTGTGATGGTTCCGTCAAGATCGAAAATAATATTTTTAATCATACTTCTCCTCTCATTTTTAATTATATCATAGAGAAATAATTAAAATTACTCAATTTTTTCAAACGCTACAATAAATATTCTATCATATATTAAACTCATAATTTAAATTTTTCTCTAAAATTTCGCAGAAAAAAACCCCGTATCAAACGGGGTCGAACTCTAAATTTGAATCGGAGATGCAAATTGAATTTTTATTCTAATCAAAACTAAACTGTAGCTTCAACATTTTCAACGATTTCTGATTCTGTATTATTTTTTAGTTTTGCGTCGTGCTCACGCATAGCTTTTAATCCTTCATCTAAACCGTTGTCGAATAAGTGGCAAGCTACAAAGTGCTTATCAGAAATTTCTTGCAAAATCGGTCTGTCTTTTTTGCAAATTTCCATCGCATAATTACATCTAGTGCAGAATTTACATCCTTGAGGTGCATTGATAGGAGAAGGAATTTCTCCCTGTAATTTTACACGACCTTCGCTAGAAACATCTGGATCTGGAATAGGAATTGCAGATATCAATGCTTTTGTGTACGGATGAAGTGGTTGGTGATATATTTTTGTATTAGATGATACCTCGACCATACTTCCCAAATACATTACTCCAATTCTATCTGAAATGTGTTTTACCATCGACAAATCGTGTGATATAAAAAGATAAGTTAATTTCTTTTCTCTCTGCAATTCTATGAGAAGATTGACAACTTGAGCTTGAATACTAACATCGAGTGCAGAAATCGGTTCATCGCAGACAATAAATTCAGGTTCAACAGCCAGTGCTCTTGCAATACCAATTCTTTGTCTTTGACCACCTGATAATTCATGTGGAAATCTCGCACCGTGTTCAGCGTTAAGTCCAACGGTTTTTAACAAATCCGTAATCCTATTTTGAATATCTTTTTCATTCATTTCTGGAAAATGCACTCTAATTCCCTCACCAATGATATCGCCAATTGTCATTTTTGAATCCAAGGATGAATAAGGGTCTTGAAAAATCATTTGAGCTTTTTTCTTAAATTCGTGTTTTTCTTTGTTGTTTAACGTTGAAGTGTTTTTCCCTTCGTAAATAATTTCACCATTTGTAGGTTCATATAAATTAATAACAGTTCTACCACAAGTTGTCTTACCACAACCAGATTCACCTACAAGTCCGAAAGTTTCCCCTTTGTAAATTTTTAAATTTACATTTTCAACTGCTTTTAATGTCTTGTTCTTACCAACTCTAAAAAACTTATCCAAGTTTTTTAATTCAACAAGCACATCGTTATTTGAATAATCTATAGTTTTATCTTTAGTTATTTTAGCTTCTGACATAATTCACTCCTAATATGGTCTTTCAACTTTTGGTGCTTGTTCATGAGTCAACCAACATCTACATACATGATGCTCTGAATATTTTGTTTGTGGCGGCTTTTGTTCTTTGCAAATTTGCATTGCATAATCGCATCTCGCTGCGAATGGACATCCTGGTATTTCCATCAACAAATCCGGTGGAGTTCCTCCAAGCGAGTACAATTCATTGTCTTTTGATGAATCGAGTCTTGGAACGCTCATCAACAAAGCCCAAGTGTATGGGTGATGTGCATCCTTAAATATTTCTTGGACTGTACCAGTTTCCATAATTTCTCCAGCATACATAACTTGGATTCTGTCTGCAAAATCAGCTACAACTCCCAAATCGTGAGTTACTAATACAATAGAAGTATTTTTAGTATCTCGCAATTCCCTCATCAAATCCAAAATTTGTGCTTGGATAGTTACATCAAGTGCAGTAGTCGGTTCGTCAGCCAAAATGACATTAGGATTACATGCCAACGCGATTGCTATCATAACCCTTTGCCTCATACCACCAGATAATTCGTGTGGATATTGATTAACACGTTCTTCAGCGTTCGGAATGTTTACAGTTTTTAACAACTTTATAGCTTCTTTATTGGCTTCATCTTTTGACAAATCTGTGTGTAGCAAAAGTGATTCTGTAATCTGTTTTCCAATTTTCATCGTTGGATTAAGAGAAGTCATCGGGTCTTGGAATATCATAGACACATCTGAACCTTTGTATTGTCTCAATCTTTTTTTGTCCATTTTAAGGACTTCCTCATTCATATATCTAATCGAAGAAGGTTCTTTTATTACAGCAGATTTAGGCAATATCTGAAGAATCGACTTGCTAACTACCGTTTTACCGCATCCAGATTCACCAACCAATGCAAGAGCTTCCCCGTCATAAATATCGAATGTAACGCCTCTTACAGCTTTTACTTCTCCGGCATAAGTATTGAATGAAACATTAAGATTGTCAACTTCTATAACTTTTGGTCTATTAGTGTAATCTTTCGCCACCCTTGAAGTTCTTCTAATCTCCTCGGATAACTCTTGCTTTGCACTCAATTTTTCATCGTTCACTTTATTTTCTTCATTTTCTTCTGAAGCAAACACAGCTGTAGTTTCTGATTCTTCATTTTCATTGACAATAGTTTCTTCAACCAAGATTGTTTCTGACAACTCTTGTTCTCTTTTCAATCTATCTGTATCTTTGTATTTATTCTTGCTCATATTATTCCTCCTACTGTCTAAGGTTAGGGTCAAGAGCGTCTCTCAAACCATCACCTAATAATGTAAATGAAAGCATCGTCAAGCCTATCATCAAGGCTGGGAAAAACAATTGATAAGGATAAAATTGGAATACTTGTTGTGCTTGTGAACACATTAAGCCCCATGAAGTTTCCGGTGGTTGTACACCAAGTCCCAAATAGCTCAAAAAAGCTTCCCCAAAAATATATCCTGGAATATCAAATGAAATTGAAACAAGTATTACGTTCAATGTGTTTGGAATAAGATGCTTAATGATGATATCTTTGTTACTAACTCCTAGTACACGTGCTGCCATTATATAATCTTGTTCCTTTAACGAAAGAATTTGTCCCCTTACAAGTCTCGCTAGACCACACCATCCAGTTATAGTCATAGCCAAGATGAGTGTTCCTACTCCATTAGAATTTAATGCTAATCTCAAAATAATAACTAATAAAAGATAAGGAATAGAAATCAATATTTCGACAATTCTCATCATTATTGTGTCTACTTTTCCTCCGAAATATGCCGAAGCAGCTCCGTAAACAGCTCCGATAACAGTGCCGATTATAGCTCCTGCTAAACCGATAATTATGGAAATTCTTCCGCCTCTCCATACTCTTGTGAAAACATCTCTTCCCAACTCATCAGTACCAAACCAGAATTTACCGTTAGGATTTATGTTGGTATCTCCAACCAATTGTTCGTGAGAATATCCAGTTATAAAAGGACCAATTATAACCATAGTTACTAAAATTATTAATATAATGAATGCAACTAAAGCTGCCTTGTTTTCTTTAAATCTTCTCCATGCATCTGACCAGTATGTAACTACAGGTCTTGCTATGAACTCAGATGTTCTATCGTCATCTGAAAGTCTCTTAAATTTGCTTTGATCTATTTTTTCCATACTAATCCCCTAATCTATAATTTTAATTCTTGGGTCTGCTACACCGTATAAAATATCTACAACTAATTGAGAAATCAAAAATAAAATTGCATAGAAAATTGTTGTGCCAATAATCATAGGATAATCTCTAGCTGTTATAGAATTTACGAAATAGCTTCCCAAACCTGGAATTGAATACATACTTTCAATTATGAAAGAACCAGTAAATATTCCAACAATTTGTGGTGCTATTATTGTAATTATAGGAAGTATTGCATTTCTGAATACGTGTTTTCTAATTATATTAAAACCTGATACCCCTTTTGCTTTTGCGGTAAGTATGTAATCTTCATTTAAAACTTCCAAAACATTACTTCTCATGTATCTAGCATAAGTTGCTATTGAGCCAAAACATAAAGCAATTGATGGCAGTATAGTATATTTTATTTCCTCACCGTAACCAGATGTTGGAAACCAATTTAATTTTACTGCGAAAGCGTATTGTAAAAGTGCCCCCAAAATAAACACCGGAATAGTGACGCCTAGAATTGCCAATACACTGATAAGATAATCTGGAATTTTACCTCTATTTAATGCAGCAAGAATACCAAATATAATTCCTATCGAAATTCCTATTACCATCGCTTGACCACCAATTCTTCCAGATACCGGTGCTGTTTGAGCAATCGTGGCGCTTACTTCTCTACCTGGGTATTTGTATGATGCTCCTAAATCTCCATGTAAAGCATTTTTCAAAAATATTTTGTATTGTGTCGAAACAGGCTTATCTAAGCCGTACTTTGCCTTGTAGTTTTTGATTGTTTGCTCTGGTAGAGTTTTTCCCATCGCAGACAATGGGTCCCCTTGAATATTGTGCATCAAGAAGAATGTTGCCGTCGTTATTATGAACAATGTTAGCAACATATACAAGATTCTCTTTATAAGATATTTTAACATTAGTCCTCCTATATAATCAGTAGGCTGTTACAATCAAATTGTAACAGCCTGCCATTTGCTACTAGTTATTTTATTTTTTTTCTAAATAAGTGTCTTTATATCCTGCTGTTGAGAATTGATTAATGTTAACGTGTTTAACATAATCTTGATAGTACATATTTGTAGTACCAGAGATGATTGGAATTATAACTGTTTCGTCAGCTAAAATTTGTTCAGCTTTCTTGTATAATTCAACTTGTTTGTTTTCGTCTTTTTCTTTGGCAGCATCTCTTATCAATTTGTCATATTCAGCACTCTTCCATCCAGTTCCTACAGCGTTAGAACTTGAAGTGAATAGAGACATCATAGCTGATGGATGGTTGTAGTCAGCAGTCCAAGCCAAGTAACCCATTTGATAGTTACCTTTCTTAATCTTACCATCAAGAATAGCCCAGTCCATCATTTCCAATTTAACTTTTACGCCAAGTTTGCTTTGGAAATTTTGTTGTAAATATTCCCCAAATTTCTTTAATTTTGGTGTGTTAGTCATAATCAAGCTTACTTCTAATTTAGTAGGATCTGGGTCCATTCCCAATTCTTTTAGACCTTCAGCTAATAAAGCTTTTGGGTCTCCTACTTTGCTAGCCATATCTTTAACAGGATTTCCTGCCAATTCTCTGTATTTCAATTCGTCGATTGTTACAGCTTTTGGAACCCAGAAATAAGCTGGTGCAGATTTTCCTTTAAGAACTGTTTTGTTGAAGCCTTCTCTGTCTAATGCAACGTTGAATGCTTGTCTAACTTTTTTGTTCTTGAATAATTTATCTTTGTGGTTAACTGCCAAGTAATCTACAGATGGAAGGTCAACTTTTTGAGTCTTAGTTCCTTCTCTCTTGTCAAACTTAGAAGTCCATTCTGGTTCGTTAGTAAATACGCTCATAATTTCTCCAGATTGGAAAGCGTTCATCATTGTATTTGTATCTGTTATTACTCTTATATTGACTTTTTCTAATTTAACTTTGTCTTTGTTCCAGTACTCATTGTTCTTTTCGAGAACTAATTTAGAATTGTGAGTCCATTCAGTTAATTTGTAAGGTCCGCAACCAACGATAGTGTTTGCTTCAGAGCCGAATTGTTCTTTGTTCTTTTCAACAATATCTTTTCTTTGTGGGAAGCAAACTCTGAAAGGAACGATATTGATAAAGTATTGAGCTGGAGAAGATAATTTGATTTCCAACGTCTTATCATCGATAGCTTTTACTCCCAATTTATCCAATGGTAATTTTCCTTTGTTAACTTCATCGAAGTTTTCAATATCTGCTAACAAGAATGATGAACCTGAACCAGTCTTAGGGTCAACAGTTCTTTTAATACCATATTCAAAATCTTTTGCAGTCAATGGTTTCCCATCTTCCCATTTTAATCCGTCACGCAAAGTGAATGTGTAAGTCTTAGCATCTTCTGAAATTTTCCATTCCTTAGCTGCTGCTGCTTCTGGTTTTAATGTCAAATCATCGTTTTGAACCAATCTAATAAGTGGTTCGTAAACGTTGTTAACGATTGTGTTACCATAAACATCACTACCTTTTTGGGCATCTATTGATTCTGGGTCAGAAGCTACAAAAGTATTGTAAACTGCGTTGTCACCCTTAGAGCCTCCTTTTGAGCTACTGTTTCCACAAGCTGTACCAGCAATCATAAGGCCGGCTAACATCAATGCAACAAACCTTTTCTTGTTTCTCATTTACAATTCCTCCTTAGTTTTTAATGATATGAGAAAATCCGAATCAACCGCTAAAGCTAGTCATTTTTTTAATTTGTGAATAGCTTTCCCGTTTTTCGTAATCTAATTATAACACGAATTTATCAAAATTATAACGTGACATACGTTTTTTTAAAATATTTTAACATTAAATCGTTAGACAATTATCTTTGTCCATTTTTGAATTAAATATTTCGTTTTATTTTTCTTTAACAAACTCTCAGAATTTTTGTAATAATCGCTATTAGAACTGTTAATTGTTTTTGCCTTCGTTTTTATTTGATATTGATTATCAAATCGTTTTCAAGTTAAATATTTTAACATTTTTTTATTATTTTACTATATTTTTTTCTTAAATTTTTTATTTGTTGATTTTTGTTCATCAATTAAATTAGATAATTTAGGAATTTATTGTGTAAAAGTATTTGGTTTTTTTTGCTGTTTTTATGTAACTCATTTGTAATATTTTTTTATTTTATTTTTTTTAACAAAAAAACTGACTTTACAATCAATTATTTTTGATTTAAAGTCAGTTAATTTTACAAATCGCTGATGAGTTCGTCAACCATATAATCCTGTGTCGACCAAGAAGTGCAAATTCTCACATTGATGTATTGTTCTGTTTTGTAGTTTTCGCAGAATTTATATTTTTGTGTCAATCTATTATATCTTTCGTAGTCCATATTTACAAAAATTGTATTCGTGGTAGATTTGGTTGCCAATTCATAATTTTTTTCTTTTAATCTGTCTCTTATTCTATCTGCTTGTTCGTCAGCTTTTTCTGCTAATTTAAAGATTAAGTCGTCTGTAAATAATTCTCTAAATTGTATTCCCATAAATCTTGATTTCGCAAACAACATTCCTGAGCCTTTTATGTAGTTTTTAAAATGTGTTTTTAGTTCGTCGTTGTTGAGTATCAACGCTTCACCAAACATCGCTCCACATTTTGTTCCACCGATGTATGTGCAATCAACGATATCACAAATTTCTTTTAATGTTAAATCGTTGTTTTTTGCTGCTAATGCGTAAGGTAGTCTTGCTCCGTCCATAAATAAATACAATTTATGTTTGTCACAAACTTTTTTTATTTTGAGTAATCTTTCTTTTGTGTAAATTGTTCCCGATTCCGACGCGTTGGTGATGTAAACCATTTTGGGAATAGGTTTGTGAAAATTAGCTGAATCATTCGTTCTATAGTCGACAAATTTATCTATGACTTCTGGTATCAACAATCCATCTTCATCTTCGATTATTTCAATTTTGTGGCCAGCATCTTCTATCGCTCCAGTCTCCAACTGATTGATATGAGCGTTTTCACAGGCTATAATGCTTTCGTAAGGTCTGAGCGATGTTTTGATGATTAGTTTGTTGCAGGCGGTGGAGCCATGAAGAAAATAAACGTCTTGGTCAGAGATTTTTTTTCTGATATGTTCTATCGCTTCTTTTGTGTAATCGTCATTCAAATACCCTTGTTGTTGTACCATATTGGTCTCTTGAAGTGCTTTCAAAATGTTTGGATGAACGCCTTCGAGATAATCACAGTTAAAATCAATCATAATTTTCCCCTCAATTTATTGCAATATTTAATTTGTTAAATTCCAGATTTATTATAACACTTCGTGTTTTTTTGTAAAGAAGATTTGCATATTATTCTGTATACATACATTTGATTGAAAAATTTATTTTTTGTCCGTGCTCATAAAATGATGTTGCATGGTTTAATATAATTTTGTATTTTCTTTTTTCGATGACTCCTGTTTTTTCTATCAGCAAATTAGTGTCCAAATCGCTGTATTGCACGTGTAAGTCAGGTCCCTTTTTATCCCACAATTCTTCTAATTTGTTTTTAAATTCTTCTGCATTAAATTTTCCTATTTTTTTGTTTTTGTATTGTATGACAATATCGTTGCTTTTTTGTGAAAACGTAATGTTTTCATTTGAAGTGTCTGAAATTTCTTTGGAGTTTGCGTCGTATTCTATGTTGATATCTGCAATTATTTTGTCATATCCTTTTACAAAGATTTCTGTCGAGTCATTGGTATATGACCTATTTTCTCCGTAAAGTGATTCAAATTCGTCTCCTCTAAAACCAAAAACTTGAGTCATTGATTCAGGACATACTGAAAACTTGTCGCTTATGTAAGGAAGTTCTTTCAATCGATGTTTTTGTTCAAAATAAATCAATTTATCTCTTATTTCTTTTATTCTAGCGGGGTTAACATCTGTTTGTGCCACTATTTTGTTGTCGACTAGCAGATTTTCTTCGATTAATATGTTGTCAAGTATTCTTTTTTGGTCGATTCTGCTTACGTTATATGCTGATAATGGACCCACTGAGGAGATAATTGTCAGTATTATGAATACCACAGGGATTGTCATATATGTTTTCTTGTCGAACAACAAATAATATATCATCGATATGACGATAAAAATTCCAGCAATTATTACAAAATATCTGTCTTCTGTTATGCCATAATATGAGATTCTTATTCCTATGGAGTAGAACATCATAACTGAAAGTATCAACAATATTGCAGGTTGAATTTTTCTGTACACTCGAATAAATTTATCGTCGTTTATTTTCGTGACAAAAACAAGCCCTACCGACAATAGTCCATACCACAATATCAAGTTTGTTATTATGTTTTTGGGAATTGTTTTGAACACAACGACTTTTATTATGTAGCAGATTAGAATAAATCCATACACCAAAAATAGAGGGCTTATTATTCTCGTGAATAAAAGTTTAAATGGATATAGCCATTTGATTTTCAGGTTTTCTTCTACATATTTTAGTGGGAATTTCGCCAAAATTATCGTGGAATTTAACATCAAAAATATTATTATTGCAAATGACAATGTAGTATTTTGTATTTGAAAATCAACTTTGAACAATTCTTTTACTGTGAATAATATCGCTGCGATTCCTACAAAAATTGACACACAGTAAATCATTGACTCGATTATTGCCAGTACTATTCTGAGCAAATAGTGAACGTAGTCTTTTTGTTTGTTGAAATGACCTGCTACAAACATCGCCACGAACAAACTCAAAAATATTCCCGTTTGTGTTATCTGATTTCTCAGTATATATGATTTGTCAACGTTGATTACTTCAAAAAAGCACACTGCCCCCATAAATATAGCCACTATTGTGTATATAAGAATTTTTTTACTTGTGTGGATTTCGATTTTCCTGTCTGTGAGGATTAGCTTTACAATCATAAAACTCATGGCGAAGAAAATCGCCGATATGAATAAATTTACGATTAAATAGTTGTTGAGTGTTCCTATTTCGATATTCCACACTCCCATAATAGCTAATACTGTTGCGATTAAATTCGACGACAATACCAATGGATATTCTTGGATAGTAGATTTTAGTGTTTTTATTTTTGACTTTAAAATATTGATTTTCATTATTTCCTCCCGCTCTTGATTTCATTATATCATCAAGTATTGTTGCTTTTTCACATTAAAGTCAAGTTTAGAAATATCGTAACTTTTTTGTGGATTTTTCTACGATTTTTATAATACTTTTTGTTCTAATTCCAGCAAGAATTTTTTCTTATCCATTCCATATTTGTATCCTGTGAGTTTGTTTCCTTTGCCGACAACTCTGTGACAAGGTATGAATATTGCTATTGTGTTTTTCCCAATGGCTTTTCCTACGGCTCTTGGCGATGTTTTTTTGTGATAAATTTGCTCGTACTGATTTTTTACGTCGCTGTATGTTAAAGTGTTTGCGTATTTTATTTTGTGTACGATTTTCAGGATTTTGTTCTGATAATCTGTAAAGGCAAATTTTACTTTTTCAAATTCACCGACGTTTTTGCCTTCAAAGTAATCGTTCAAATATTCAACTGCTTGATTTAAAACAAAATCTGTATCATTTTCATCGATCGAGTCCATCTGGACAAATTCACATTTTGTTATTAATTCTCCATCACTTTCGAGGAGAATATTTCCTATTTTAGATTTATAAATTTTCTTCATATTAAAAAAAGCCCGGATTTCTCCGAGCATTTCCCTATTTTACATCTAAGCCTTTGATGAAGTTTGTAAAAATCAGTGTCAATATCACTGCCACTCCACCAATGGCAAAATAAATATAGCTATTTAATCCTGTAATCAATTTGAATGCCATTATCAAATACTCCGATAAGAACACATTGACTGCTACTACAATCGCTGTGAAAAGCACGAAAATTTTGACTGCGCCAAATTTGTAAGCCAAGAAAATTAAGCAGTTGAATGCCAAGCTGCAAACTGTCGCAAAAATGAATACTACTGGAAAATACTGCAAAATCGAGCCTTTCTTGTAAATTCCAATCCTGTCATAGTAGATTTCTATTTGTTTTGAATGTAAATATCCTCCGATATATCTTGTTAGGTAAACAACGCCTATCATTATTGCAAATACAAATATTATGTTGAAAATTCTCTCGAAAATCATAGCTTTTTCAATCTGTCTTCTGTGATAAGATGATTCAATATTCATTCCAAAATCTTGGAAATAATCTTTAGATGCTACCAATAAATAAAAGAAAGTATTCATCAAAAACATCGGTATCAAATACGCGAATAGCGGAAGTTTCCCCAAATCAAATTTCCATATTTTTAAATAAGATAATCCACCAATAGCTGCCAAGATTACTGCTGAAATAAAGAGAGTAACAAAGGCGTACAAAAAACTAGTCGATAACTTCTGTCTTAAAAGTCTTATCATAATTTCCCTCCTCAATCATTGTAATCAATTCGTCCAATGGCAATTGCTTGATGACACATCCGTTATTTTCTAGTAAAATACGTTCATCTTCGTTGATTGCATCGAACATTTTTATCTCATCTTCTAGTCCATCAGAGTTTTTAGTCAAAATCCTCTTGTAATTCATCGCTGATATTATTTCTTTTGGTCCTCTAACTACATTTGCCTTGGAAATAATATTGTGTTTTGTGTCGATAAACTTGATTCTTCCATTTTGCATAATAACCAAATGGTCGAAGAATACCTCCTCACAAATTTCTGAATTAATTAATACAGTGTTTTTGACAAGTTCTTGACGTTTTTTCAAAATATCAATAAATTCTAGTGACAACCTCTTATCTGCTATGTCAAAATTATTCAACAGAATCAACTTCTTGTTTGAAGCCAACGCCGCAGTCATCAAGACAATGTTGCAGTAATCTTCCTTCAAATCCTCCAGTTTACAGTACTCGTCGATTGCAAACCCCTTTAATACAGAATTTACGAATTGCTCGTCAAAATACGGACTCAATTTCTTTTTCAATTTTAAGTATTTTTTAACCTTCATCGAGCTATTGTAATCCTGCACGAAAGTTGAATACGCAATATCTCTTGTCAACTTCACATCTTCTAATACATTTTCCTTTTCTTCCAATCCATACAAAAACTCTCCCTTGTATTTCGTCTTGAAAGAAGACAAAATGTCAAACAATTCAGAAATGTTTTTGTCGTGTCCTGTGAACAAATAAATATAACCTTCTTCTATTTCCAAATTACAGTAAAGGTCAATTTTTTTGAATCTTCTCTTTTTGTTTATGCTGTCTATCGTGTACATAAAATCTCCTATCAAATCTCAAATGAGCCTGTATTTTTAAATTCATAAAAAGTGTCACGCAATTTCTAAGCGCTGTTCAAGCCCATAATACAATCTCGAAAAAAATATCTATAATATATTTTACCCAAAAGCAACATCAATTACGCCAAAATCACGATTGATTTTTACCGAACAAAGTTTATAAAAATAAATCGTTATCTTTTAAAATTTTGAAACTAAAATTATTTAATTATTGCTTACAATAATTTTATCAGAATACAGCAAAAAAACCAACAAAAAAAGCTCTGATATTGTCAGAGCAATTTTGAAATTTATTATTCTGTAAAAGATTTTACAAAAAATTTCGAGTCTTTGTATTCGAGTGTAAGAGTTGAAGAATGTTGTTTTAATATCAAATTATTTCCTTTGATTTCACCTTCTTTAGGTACAAAAGTTCCCACACACACATCGCTTACAAACATATAAAAGGCATTGTAATCTTTCAAATACATACATCTGTCTTTGGTTTCTACATCATCGGATACAATATTTGCGTATTTTTTTAATGTATTATCGACAAGATTTTTGTCAATCTCAACAAGAGGCATATTGTTACTAAGTGATTCATATTCAGAAAAATTATCAAGTTTTTTCAATTTTCCCATTTTTTCTTTAAACTCATCACTGTTCTGTTCGATTGTTCTTCCAGGAAAATAGTTGATGAAGCTTTCAAAATCCATTTTTTTCACATCAGAATAACTTCCAGCTCTGAAAAAATTAGAAGTTATGTTTTTTATGTCATCGAACTGTGAGCCGGGTAGATTTTCTGTCAACGCTTTTTTTATCTGCTTAATTTCATCGTCTGTTAATTTCCTGTCTTTACCAGGCTTTATATCTTTGAATGCTTCTTCAAAGTAATCGCCTACCAATTTTTGCTGTTGTTCTGAAAGTTTTGTCTCGTTTTGCGAAGATTTGTCCTCGTTTTTTTGTTCACACGATGCAAGTACACAAACAAACAACGCTAAAACCATTGCCATTATAAATATCTTAGATAATCTTCTCATAATACACCTCCTATTTTGTTAATTTAATTATACCCAATATATATATATATCAGTTTCTGCGTTTAAAATTCACTTTTATTAACAAAAAAGTTTTCTTCACTGTAAATTACCGATGCGAAAAACGATGTAACGGGAACCATAATAATCACCACACTAGCTCCAATTATTGACTTCGTAAGCTCTACAGCAAAAAAATCCGAACTCACAACCCTATTAAATGTGTTGGTTCCGTGTAAAATAAAAATCATTATTCCTACAAGAGAAGACCCGATAAATGCAAACACCAGAGTATTCACCATCGTTCCTATGATATCTTTTCCAATGTTCATCCCGCTTTTGAACAACTCTCGCTGTGAAATGTTTATATTTTTAGATTTTATCTCCTTCAACGAAGACGCAATCGAGACACTTATATCCATGGAAGCTCCGAGAGATGCTATCGCAACAGTAGAAAACAACAAGTTTTGTATTTTTAATTTCCACACCTTCCCGATGACTAGAATTAATTCCTCAATATTGTCCATATTGTATCCCGAAATATTTAGACCCTTACTCATAAGTTTTACCAACAAACTCACAAAAACAAAAGAAATAACAACGGACAGCATATTTATAAGGCTCATCTTTGAATATCCGTACAAAATCAACGTCGAATAAATTGTGCACAAAATCACCGTCACTATTGTAATCAACACATTGTTGTATCCGTTCATTAAAAGTGCAACATCAAAAAACAAAATTATGTAAATACTTATGACAAGCGCCAACATACTTTTGATTCCCTTCAATCCAGCTACAATGGCTATCAAAACAAAAAATAAAACAATCCACAAAACAGTTTCGACACTTCTGTCGTAATTGTACATTCTGTAGAATATTTCCGAATTGTGATGGACATTTCTGCTTTTCGCCAAAATCACGTTGTCATTTTTCTTCACTAAAATACTATGAGACGCTTCCAATTTATTTTCCACATCGACAACTTCTCCTGTGGATTTTAATTTTGCTTTGATGGTTTGTATCCCCACGGGTTTAGAATTATAGGGATAATCCAACGTCTCTTCCACAACCTCGATTACACGAGCCTTCACATAATCGAGTTCAATTCCATCATAGCTAACCAAGTGAGTGTTACTTCCCCATTTAATATTCACAAAAAATATCAATATCAAAATGAAAGCGAGTAATATATTACAAATTTTTTTCAATTAATCACCAACTCCAATTATATATAATACTATAATTTGAATTGATTTGATAATTTTTTGCAACAAAAAAGCTCCTTGGTTAATCCCAAAGAACTTTTTTTATTTTATGGAGTTAATATTTTTCTCTTGAAGAATATTCTGTGTGAAGAAGATGATGTGCTTTTTCTGAACCTGGAGCGTCCAAATATTCACTGTATATCTTCTTTATTGAATTATTTTCATAAGACCTTCTGATTGGTTTGTCTCTATCTTCAGTGTGAATTGCCCTCATTCTCTTTTGCAAAATAGAAACGTCACCTCTAAGGAATGGTTGACCAGCTCCACCGATACATCCACCAGGACAAGCCATAATTTCAATAATTTCATAGTGAGCTTTGCCATCTCTTATATTTTCCAAAAGTCTTCTCGCATTTGCAAGTCCACTCGCAACTGCAACTTTAACTTCTTTTCCTAAAATTTCTATGCTAGACTCTTTGATGCCTTTCATTTCTTTTAATTCTTTGAACTCCAATTGTTCAAGGTCATCACCAGTCAACATATTGTAAGCAGTTCTAACAGCAGCTTCTAATACCCCGCCACTTGAACCGAAAATAACACCAGCTCCTGATGATTCGCCCAATGGGTCATCAAATTCAGAATCTTCAAGATTTGGGAAATCAAGCGAGTATTCTTTAATCATATGAGCTAATTCTCTCGTACTGATTACATAATCTACATCTGAAATTTCTTCTGTCAAGCCAAGTTCAGGTCTTGCTGATTCGTATTTCTTGGCAACGCAAGGCATTACAGAAACAACGACGATATTTTTAGGGTCTACGCCGATTTTTTCTGCAAAATAAGTCTTAGCAACTGAACCAAACATCTCGTGTGGAGATTTACATGAAGATGGAATATTCAACATATCTGGGAAATTATGCTCGATAAATTTAACCCAGCTTGGACAACAGCTAGTCAATATTGGCAAGTTTTCTTGCTTTTTAAATCTGTCTACAAATTCATAAGCTTCTTCCATTGTAGTCAAATCGGCTGCGAAATCTGTATCGAAAACATAATCAAATCCGATTTTTTTCAAAGCTGTTACCATTTTACCAGTAACGATGCTTCCAGTTTCCATTCCAAATTCTTCACCCAATGCAACTCTGACAGCTGGAGCAGTTTGAACAAGAACAACTTTTTCGTCATCGTTCAATGCCTTGTAAACTTTTCTTACGCTGTTAACTTCTGTCAAAGCCCCTGTTGGACAAACAGACAAACATTGACCACAGAACACGCAGTTTGTGTCAATCATAGGCTCGTGATATTGAGTTCCTACAACAGTTTCAAATCCTCTTCCAATTGATGTCAAAGTGCCAACTGATTGGACATTTGTACACATTGTTTCGCATCTTTTACACAAAACGCATTTATTAGGGTCACGAATTATTGAAAAAGAACTTAAGTCTGGCTCAAATTTTATTCTCTCGCCTTTGTATCTAATATCTTTTATGTTCGCTAATATCGCCAAATCTTGCAATTCACAATTACCATTTCTCTCGCAAATCAAACAATCTGTTGGGTGATTTGAAAGTAGAAGCTCAATATTTGTTCTTCTCGCTCTGATAACTTTTGGCGTATCAGTTCTTATTTCCATTTTATCTTTTACTAAAGTGTTACATGCTGGAACTAATTTGTGATTGTGAGCAAGTTCCACCATACAAACTCTACAATTTGCTTCTGCATTTACAAAACCCAAAGAGTGCATATCTAAATGACATAAAGTGGGAATGTGTAAATTTATTTTTTTACAAGCTTGAAGTATAGTGCTTCCTTCTTTTACTTCAACATCTATATCATTGATTTTAATATTTAACATATTCCCCTCCTAAATTTTGACGATGGCATGAACAGGACATGCAACACGACAATTGTCACATTTTATACAAACATTTGTATCGATATTGTGCATTTCTCTCTTTTCACCGCTGATAGCATTGACTGGACATTTTTTCTTACAAATTCCACAACCAACACATTTTTCAGTGATGTTGTATTTCAACAAATCTTTACAAACAGATGCGCGACATTTTTTGTCTATGATGTGTTCCTTGTATTCATCCAAGAAATATTTCATCGAACTAATAACAGGAGTGGTAGCAGTTTTTCCCAAACCGCAAAGACTTGAATCCGTAATTACAGCACACAAATCATCAAGTAAATCCAAATCCTCTAATTCACCTTGGCCAGATGTAATTCTTTCGAGGATTTCCAATACTCTTTTATTCCCAACTCTGCAAGGTGTACATTTTCCGCAAGATTCGTCAACAGTAAACTTCATAAAGAATTTTGCGATGTCAACCATACAGTCACTTTCATCCATAACAACCATTCCACCAGAACCCATAATAGAGCCAATTCTTTCAAGCGAAATAAAATCCACCTTTGTATCGAAAAGATATTCAGGGATACATCCACCTGAAGGTCCACCAGTTTGAACGGCCTTTACTTTTTTGTCATCAGGGATTCCTCCACCGATATCAAAAACTATTTCATTGATTGTTACACCCATTGGAACTTCTACAAGTCCTGCATTTTTTACTTTACCAACTAACGCAAAAACTTTTGTTCCTGGAGAATCTTCTGTACCAATTGATTTGAACCAATCAGCACCATTCATTATTATGCTTGCAATATTTGCGAATGTCTCAACGTTGTTAAGCACAGTTGGTTTTCTGAACAAACCTTTTTCAGTTGTTCTGAAAACTTTCGCTTGAGGCATTCCTCTCTTGCCTTCAATTGATTGAATTAACGCTGTACCTTCACCGCATACAAATGCTCCGGCACCTAATCTGATTTTTAAATCAAAACTAAAATCAGAACCTAATATGTTATCCCCTAAAAGATTGTATTTTTTTGCATCTTCAATCGCTTTTGATAGAGCAGCAACAGCTTTTGGATACTCTGCTCTTATGTATACATACCCCTTACTTGCACCAATAGCTTTTGCACAAATCGCCATAGCTTCTATTACACTGTGAGGATCGCCTTCCAAAATAGATCTGTCCATGTAAGCACCAGGGTCTCCTTCGTCAGCATTACAAATTACATATTTTTGGTCAGCTTTAACACGAAAAGCACCTTCCCATTTTCTTCCAGTTGGAAAACCTGCTCCGCCTCTTCCTCTCAAATTAGAATCTTTGACTATGTTAATGATTTCTTGATTTTCTAATTCAAAAATAGATTTTTCCAAGGCTTTGTATCCGCCCATTACAACATACTCTTCGATGCTCTCTGGGTCGATAATTCCGTAATTTTTCAAAGCAATTCTAGTTTGCTTTTCGTAAAATTCACCCTTTAACTTGATTTTACCATCTTCAACGATAAAATTTTCATCGTTATTAATTCTCTCGAAAAATTTTGATGAATTATCTTGAATAATTTTTTCGATTATATTTGATTTTACCATTATGACTCCTTAACATTTGACAAAATTTCAGACACATCTTCCAATTTAACGTGTCTGTAGACAGTATCGTTCACTGTTACAATCGGCGCAGCCGCACAGTCCCCAACACATCTTGTTTCAACTAAAGAAAATAATAAATCATCAGTGGTGTCGCCTACTTCTATTCCCAATCTCTTGGAAAATTCATCCAACAAGTTTTCAGCACCTTTTACATAGCACGCAGTTCCCATACACACAGAAATAGCGTATTTTCCTTTTGGCTTCAAAGTAAACCTCGCGTAAAAAGTGATTACACCGTAAATGCTTGCAGGCGTAATATCAAATTCATCCGAAATTTTTCCCACAACTTCTCGTGGAATGTAACCGTATTTATCTTGAACTTTATGCAAAACTTCAATCAAATCGGTTTTGTCTTTCCCCTTTAGAAAACAACTTATATCAAATTTGTTTTCGCAACAATTACACATAGTGCCCCCTTTAAAATAATATACTACGACTTTATCTTAGCAAAGTATGAAATTGTTGTCAAATGTTTTTAGTTATATTAACGCATATATTAAAGCAACAATTTTTTTTGTTAAAATTTGACATTTTAAAATATTAATAATATTATAATATTGAAAAATTTTTCAAAATATTTTATCTTTTAAAATTGGAGAATTACTGGGGTTTGGAGTTATTAAAAAAATTACAACGCAACGAAAATTTAAAAATTGAAGAATTTGAGTATCTTATTGTAAATAGGAATTGCTTTTTTGATGAGTTTGCAAAAGCTGCTTTGGAAATAAGAAAACAGTATTACAGAAAAGATGTTTTTTTTAGAGCGCTGATTGAAATCAGTTCTTTCTGCAAAAATGACTGTTTTTATTGCGGCCTTCGTTATTCAAATAAAAGAGCACGTCGCTACAGGCTTACACATAATGAAATTATGAACTCTGTTAGCCATTCTTACAAAAGAGGCTTTCGCACTTTTGTTTTACAGGGCGGCGAAGATATTGAAATAACAGATGAATTTTTAGTTGGTTTAATTGAAGATATCAAGTTACATTATCCTGATTGCGCAGTGACTCTTTCTTTGGGAGAAAGAGATTTTTCGTCATACGAAAAACTCAAAAAAGCTGGTGCAAACAGATATTTGCTTCGTCACGAAACAAATGATGAAAATCATTATTCAAAGCTTCATCCAAAATCAATGAGTTTGTCTCATCGTAAAGATTGCCTAAAGTTTTTGAAGAGTCTTCATTTTCAAACTGGCTGCGGTATGATGGTGGGTTCTCCTTTTCAAACGACTTTTACTTTGGCTGAAGATTTGTTTTTTATTCAAGAGCTTCAACCAGAAATGGTTGGCATAGGTCCTTTCATTCCCGCTAGTAATACGCCATTTGAAAAATACGAACACGGAGATTTGGATTTGACTTATTTTCTGTTGGCTATGATTAGATTAATCGACCACAAGGCTTTGATTCCCATCACGACAGCATTGTCTACTTTGGACAAGGATTCCATTAAAAAAGGATTGTATGTCGGTGGAAATGTTTTGATGCCAAATGTGTCTCCTGTTGAGAACAGGAAAAAATACTCTATCTACAACAACAAAAAAGATTTTGAAATTCAAATATCCGGTAATTTTGAACATTTAAAGGAAAAAATTGAAAATCTTGGGTTTAACCCAAATATGAGTATAGGGAATTATGGTGATTAAAATGTATGACAAAAGAAGTGACAAAGCAGTAGAATTTGTTTCACACGAAGAAATTTTAACCTGCTTGGAAAAATCAAGACAATCTCATCCGATAGATTTCTATATGGATATTGTCGAAAAAGCAAAGGATGAAAAGGGATTATCTCACGAAGAAGTAGCTTATCTTATCAATTGCAAATACGATGAGGTGTGGGATGAGATTTACAAATTAGCCAACAAAATCAAAAATGATTACTATGGAAATAGAATTGTTCTTTTCGCCCCATTATATTTGTCAAACTACTGTATAAATGGATGTACATACTGTCCTTATCACGCTAAGAACAAGACTATTCCTAGAAAAAAATTGTCACAAGAAGAAATCAAAAATGAAACAATCGCTCTTATGGATATGGGTCACAAAAGACTTGCACTTGAAATGGGAGAAGACGACAGAATCAATACTATGGAATATTTGTTGGACAGCATCAAAACAATTTATTCCATCAAACACAAAAACGGCTCGATTAGACGTGTCAATGTTAATATTGCAGCGACTACAGTTGAAAATTATAGGAAACTAAAGGATGCAGGAATAGGAACTTACATACTTTTCCAAGAAACATACAACAAAGAAAACTACGAACTTCTTCATCCAACAGGTCCTAAACACAACTACGATTATCACACTGAAGCAATGGATCGTGCTATGGAAGGTGGAATTGACGATGTCGGAGTTGGAGTGTTGTTTGGTTTGGATACTTACGATTACGAGCTTGTAGGTCTTATGATGCACAAGGAACATTTGGAATCGAAGTTTGGAGTTGGTCCTCACACAATCAGTGTTCCTAGAATTTGTCCAGCCGATGATATCGACACAAAAGATTTCAAAAACGCACTTTCAGATGATATTTTCATCAAAATAGTTTCGCTGTTGAGAATTTCTGTTCCTTACACTGGTATTATCGTTTCTACAAGGGAATCTCAAAGAAGTAGAGAAAAAGCGTTGAAAGTTGGTGTAAGCCAAATTTCTGGAGGTTCACGTACATCCGTTGGTGGATACTGTGTCCAAGAAGACGAAACATCTCAGTTTGATACATCTGACAAGAGAAGCTTGGATGAGGTTGTAAATTGGCTTTTGGATATGGGACATATCCCTAGCTTCTGCACGGCTTGTTACAGAGAAGGTAGAACTGGAGATAGATTTATGTCGTTGTGCAAATCAAAGCAAATTCTAAATGTTTGTAGCCCTAACGCCCTACTTACATTGAAAGAATACTTGGTAGATTATGCGTCAGATGACACTAAAACAAAAGGCGATGAAGTTATAAAAAAAGAATTAGAAAATATTCCAAAAGAAAAAGTTCGCGCAAAAACAAATGAATATTTACAGGAAATACAAAATGGCAACAGAGATTTCAGATTCTAATGCTCACAAATCTATGAAAAATAGAATCGTCATCGTCGGCGACACAAATGTCGGCAAGTCGACTCTTATCAACAAAATCTGTATGCAGAATGTTTCGATAACATCTAATATCAAGGGAACAACAACAGATAGCGTCAAAAAAACAATAGAGATAGACGGCGTTGGAGCTTGTATAATAGTAGACACAGCGGGGCTGGACGATGATACTTTTCTAGGATATGACAGGAAATCAAAAACGCTAAATGAAATCAACTCCGCTGATTTGATAATTTATGTTACAGATAAGCCCGACAAATCTAATCCTGAATTTAAATTCAATAAAAACGTCAAGGTAATAAAAGTATTCAATGACAAATCATCCACAAAAACAAATTCAGATGATTCAAAAATTTTGACAGTTAACGCATTGACTGGTGAAAACGTAGACTTGCTTTTGAAAAAAATTTCGGAAAATCTAGTTCCAAAATCATCGTCAATAACGGACGGTTTGGTGAAAACCCACGACAAGGTTCTGCTTGTTATGCCGCAAGACAAAAGCAGTCCGACTGGAAGATTAATCCTACCCCAATCCCAAATGATGAAAGAGCTGTTGGACAAGGAATGTTTGGTTTTGAGCACGGGACTTGAAACATTGGAACAATCACTACAAATGATGAAAAATCCCGACCTCGTGATTACAGATTCAAAAGTCTTCAAAGAAGTCGACAAAGTGTTGGACAAAAAAATAAAGCTGACATCTTTTTCGATTCTCTTTGCAAAAAACAAAGGCGACCTCGATTACTACATCAAATCTGCGAATTTACTGGATAATTTGAAGGACAATACGAGGATTTTAATCACAGAAGCTTGTACCCATTCTCCAAAAGAAGAAGACATAGGGCGAGTTAAAATCCCATCTCTACTACGCAAAATCAATCCTAACGTTGTGATAGATTTCGCACGAGGAGAAGATTTCTTCAAAGTTGTAATAAATTACGATTTGATAATTCACTGTGGCGGATGTATGCAAAACAAAATGTATATGCAAAGCAAAACTGATTTTGCAAAAGAGCACAACATTCCTATGACAAATTACGGAATATTTCTAGCGAAAGTCAATAAAATTTTAGACAGAGTAACGTATTAAAAGCGAGATGAATTTCATCTCGTTTTTTTTATGAATTTTTTACTCAAAATTTTCAAAATTCAAAATATTAACTTAAATCTCATAAAATGATATAATTAAAATTATATTAGGAGGAAATATGAAATTTATTAGCACCAGAGATAATTCAATAACCATCAATTCTCAGGAAGTAATCTTCAATTGTATAAATGATGATATTTACGTTCCGGTCAACTTGGATAATTTGTATGACATTGATGTTCTTAGAGATATGACATACAACGAGCTGGCGATATATATTTTAAAGCATTTTTTGACTGATATCGATGAAGATTCCATCGTAAGCATTGTGAACAACGCTTACGACGGTGATGAGCCTAATGTTTTTTTGAGAAAAACTTCCGATAGATGTTACGTTGAATTATTCAACAACAAAAGTCTGTCCTACAGAGATTTGTCATTGAGTATTATCTCTAAATTTATAGATATTAATTTGAGCAACAATGAAAACGTTAAGAACTTGTACTTATTCACAGCTTCTACGGATATTTCCGTATCTATGATTGAAAATTTCAAGACGATGAATACCAGAGTTTTTGTTTTCTATCCAAAAAACATCTCTGACATTGAAAAATGTAAGTTATTGTCCACTCTTTCAGATAATGTCTGTGCAATTGGTGTGGACGGGGATTTTTATCAATGCAAAAAGTTAGTGGATTGTCTCATAAATGATTCTGATATCAAAAATTTGATTGCACAAAAAGATTCCGTTATTTCAACTTGTAACTCTCTGAATATAATAAGAGTTCTCACTCAGGTTATCTATTATTTTTACAGTTATGTTACTATGGTAAAATACGGAGAAGTCGAAGCTGGAAAAAGAATCAACGTGAGCATTCCAACAGAAAATTTCGGCAACATAATGGCGTGTTTCTATGCAAAAAGAATGGGACTTCCCATTAATAAAATAATTTGTGCGACGAAAAGTCCACTGTCATTCAAGAAATTCTTGGAAACCGGTGAATTTGTCTACGACGAGGTTTTCGGAAAAGATTCTACATCATTTGAAAGATTAGTCACAGCTAACATCGAGAGATTGTTGCACCATTTGTTAAACAACCAAGTAAGAGTTAGACAAATCTACACAAATTTCAGAAAAACAAACAAGTTTGTCCTGAATCCAGATGAGCTTTCAAAATTGGGTTGCATCGAAACTTACAGTATGACTAACGATGAAATAAGCCAGAAAATTCTGCGTCTATTTCTGGAATGTCAATACCCATTGTCACCACAAACGGCTATGGCATCTCTCGCCTACGACAAATACGTCATCGATTCTTACGATTACACGCCTTCAATGATAATGGCTACAACTTCTCCCTATTCTTCAACGGAAAATGTGTTGAAATCATTTGGCTGCAATGAAAATCTGGACATAAAAATGGCATTGGAAAAATTAAACTCGTTTATCAAATCTCCAATTCCCGACAATTTGCAAAACATCAAGGAAGTTGATACGACGATTTTTGATTCGTCAGAAATAAAGGATATAGTTTACAAAAAAATACAAGAAATGAATTAAGTGGCGTTTTTTACGCTGCTTTTGTTTTAAACGAACAGATAACGGATATATATCTAAATAAGTACAAAAAACAAGGGGGCAATATGAATAATTTCACATTTTACAATCCAGTAAGAGTACATTTCGGAAAAGGTGAGGTAGCAAAATTATCCGAGGAATTAAAAGAGCACAATAGAATTTTGCTAACTTATGGTGGAGGAAGCATCAAGAAAAACGGAGTTTACGATGATGTTGTGAAAAATTTGAAGGGCAAAGAAGTCTTCGATCTTTCTGGAATAACTCCAAATCCAAGAACCGACAAAGTATATGAAGGAATCAAAATCTGCAAAGAAAACGACATTGACTTTATATTGGCTGTCGGTGGCGGCTCTACATTGGACTGCTCGAAGGCAATCGCTATGGGTGCAAAAACAGATGAAGATTTCTGGGATTATTTTTTCGAAGAAAAGAACAAGCCAACTGAAGCTATCAAATTGGGAACGGTGATTACAATGGCTGGAACTGGTAGCGAAATGGACGGCAGTTGTGTGATTTCAAATATGGAACAAAAGAAAAAATACGGCTACGGACACAGATTATTGTATCCAGTATTTTCAATAATCGATCCAACATACACATATTCACTTCCAAAATATCAATTAATCAGTGGAACTTGCGATATGTTTAGCCACATAATGGAAGAATATTTTTCAGAACCCGATTATGAAAACACAACTGATAGTATTTCGGAAAGTTTGATGAAGACTGTAATCGACAGTATCAGAGTGGCTCTCAAAGCTCCTCAAGATTACCAAGCTAGGAGCAACTTAATGTGGGCAAGTACCCTCGCAATCAATGGGCTAACTGCAAATGGCAAAAGCTCCGATTGGTTGAGCCACAAATTAGAGCACACATTGTCTGCTTATTTTGACGTGACGCACGGAATGGGACTTGCAGTGGTTCATCCAAACTATTTGAAATTTGTCTACAAAAATCATTTGAAAAAATTCAGAAGCTTTGCAATCAACGTGTGGAATATTAATCCAGATGGGAAAACAGATGAAGAATTAGCGCTAGCATCAATCGTCGCATTGCAAAATTTCTTCAAAGAAATCGGAGCTCCTACTACCCTTCGTGAGCTTGACATTCCAAAAGACAAAATAAAAGAAATGGCTGAAAACACTATCGCTTACAAGACTAGCTACTCAGATTTGTCTACATCTGACATCGAAACAATTTACAATAACGCCTATTAAAATCATAACCACCAGCTTAGCTGGTGGTTTGCTCTGCCCCTATAAGGGGCTGTTG
>NZ_CAMXVC010000001.1 GCF_947252345.1 uncultured Finegoldia sp. | reverse complement strand
TGTCTTTGTCGGCGTTCTTGTACTTTTTAGTTTCCTTCGTCGCTACTGAATTGTTATTTTCTTTTTCCAATGGCTTTTTGTCAACTTCGTTTTGTTTGTTGTCTTCGGATGGTTTTTTATCTTCGGATGGTTTTTTATCGTCAGATGGTTTGTTGTCACCTGATGGTTTGTTGTCATCTGATGGTTTGTTGTTATTATCCGATGAGTTTCCATTCGAATTTTCCTGAGGAGTTGTATTTCCTGGAACGCTCGGTGTCGTGTTTCCTCCCGGTGTTGTTCCCGGTGTTGTTCCCGGTGTTGTTCCCGGTGTTGTTCCTGGAGTCGTTCCTGGAGTCGTTCCTGGTGTCGTTCCCGGTGTCGTTCCTGGTGTTGCTCCTGGTGTTGTTCCCGGTGTCGTTCCTGGTGTTGCTCCTGGTGTTGTTCCCGGTGTTGCTCCTGGTGTCGTTCCTGGTGTCGTTCCCGGTGTCGTTCCTGGTGTTGTTCCCGGTGTTGCTCCTGGTGTCGTTCCCGGTGTCGTTCCCGGTGTTGTTCCTGGTGTTGTTGTTGTATCAGTTTTCTTTTCAACTAATTGGTTAGCCGGAATTTCATCTACTGAACCGTCTTTGTATTTTATTGTTGCCTTTCCATCTTCTGCCACTGTAATTTCTGTTCCGTCTGGGAATTTGCTCTTACCTTGGTCTTTGTTGTTGTCCTCGATTGATTTTTTAACTTCTTTTTGTTCATCTTCAGTTAATTTTGATGTGTTAACAACCTTTGTCTTTTCTTTCGGAACAATTGGGTCGTTTCTTTCAGCAAGAGTTTTGGCTGTTGCTGTTGCTTTTTGTGATGTGTTTCCCGTCTTGTCCTTGGCTGTTGCGTTTACCTCAGTCTTTATTTTTGTAGTTCCGTCTGCGATTGTGATTACGCCACTATTTTTATCAACAGAAACTCCTTCAACTTGTGAAATTGTCCATCCATCATCGCCTTTTGTTGCAGTAGCTGTTTTTTTGTTTCCATCTTTGTCCACATAGGAAACTTCCACTGTAGTAACATCAGCATCAGTTGGTGGAGTAACACTAATCGTTCCGTCGAGTTTTGCTTCAACTGTTGGCTTTTGTGGTGCTGTTGTGTCTGGCGCTTTTCCTGTTGCATTGACAGATTTTATTTCCTCATTTCCTACAATTATCTTGGAAATCGCCGTTATTTCTGAGTCGTCTTTTGCTTTGCCCTTGGCAATTGTCACAACTCCCTTGTCGATAGATACTCCATCAGGTGTTGTGCCGTCAATTTCCCAGTTGTTTCCATTTTTCTTGACTTTTACAGTTATAGAATCATTTTGACCAGCTGGTGTGTATGTTATTTCCATTCCGTCGACATCACCTACTGGTGTGATTTCTGTCGCACCGTCATTTACAACAACTGTTGGACTAGATGGTTTTGATGTTTCTGTTTGTGGTTGTGAATCATTGCCTGACTTATCAAAAGCTCTTACAGAAAATTCTTGTCCCGGTTTGATTTTGTCTGCTGAAATTATAATTTTACCTTCTTTTACATTAACAGCTAAACCACTAGGTGTTGCAGTCCAATTTCCGTCATTGCCTTTTTGAACTGTTACAGTTTTTTCTTGTTCATCTTTTCCTTTATATTTAACTTCGATTTTTTCGAGGTCTGAATCAGTTGGTGGAATTACAGTTATATCTCCTGTTTTATCGTCAACTGTGAACGTTGGCTTTTGTGGAGCTGTCTTGTCCGGAACTTGACCTGATTTTTTATCAGATTTGTTTTCTTCGATTTGTCCTCTGATTACGGCTGTGACATTTTCTCCTTCTTTGGCGTGGCCTTTTTCTATTGTGACAACTCCTGTACTTCCGTCTATTGTGAAACCTTTTGGTGTTTCTCCATCAAATGTCCATGTTCTGTTTTCTTTTTTCGCTGTGACAGTTGTAGGTTGTGCGTTTTCTGCATTCGGTGTGTAAGTTATGTCCATACTTGTCGCCATATCATCAGTACTGTCAGGAGTGACAGTGACTTTTCCAGATGTTGTGTCCGGAGTGACTGTTGGGTTTTTTACTTTTTTGACTAAGAATCCAGAAATTTCGAAAACACCTATTACTTTATTGTTTTTCTTGACTGTTGCCTTGCCGTTTTCGATAGTAACAGTTGGCTCATCGGCAATCTTGTAATCTTCTTTTACCTTGTCTTTTATTTTTTGTATTACATTTGCTTTTTCTGTTTCATTTATCTCACTTGGATTGACTACTACAGTCTTGTTGGGTTTAAATTCGCCGACGCTATGGTCATTTTTGATTTCTACCTTGCCTTGTTCTTCGGTGTAAATCTTGATTGTTTGTATATTTTCATCTTCTGGTATCTCGTATGTGAATGTGCCATCTTGATTTACAGGTATATCTATAAATGTGTTGTGTTTTGTTTCAAAATTTCCAATTATTCTTTTAACCTTTGTTCCAGGAGTTACCTTTCCAGTGATGACTCTCGCTCCCGGATATATCGGATTGACTGTAGCAGGTGTCGATACTTCTGCTTCTTTGAATACGGATTTTGTGTAAGTCAATTGTCTTCTGGATGAGTCTGTAAACACCAAGTAAGCAGTGTTAGATTTCATATTCCCTACATAAAATGAAAGTTCTCGCATTTTGTCTGCAATCGTAGGGTTGGCTTCTTTTAGTTTCTCGATTATTTTTGCTTCGCCAACTCCTGTGTTCTCTAAACTTGGCACTAGAATGGATTTATCGGCAATAGGTGGTTGTTTAATCTCACCAACCGTATCCGCTATTGGTTCTCCTACAGTTGCTGTTGCTTCTCTTCCTGTTGGTTGTTTGCTTTTCATAACATATTCTACTACTCTGATTGTATCTCCTAAATTTAATTTTTTTCTGCTTAAGAAATATGACCAAGTTTCGCTACCTTTAGTTTTACCTAATAATTCATTTCCTCTATAAATTTCGATAAATGTCCCTTTATTTGCTGTGCCTTTAATGGTTTTTGTGGCTGTAGTTAGTTCTTCAGTTAATGCAAGTGGAACATCATTGGCAGTTGCACTTCGTGATGAACCCATAAGTGCTTCTGGTGCTGATTTTGATTCAATTGTTGCTGACAATTCACTTTGTGATGGATTTTGTGGCATTTGCTTTTTAGGAGCTTGTTGTTCGTCCGATGTCGACTTTTGTTCTTCAGTTGTTTGTGGATTTACTTGTCCCTCAATTGCATTTAGCTTTGATTGTTGTTGCTTGTTGTTACTTTTTTCTGTTGATTGTTCCTGTTGCTTGCTGTTGCTTGTTGCTTGTTGTTGCTTGTTGTTTTCTTGAATTTTATCTTCAATGTGTTGTTGAACATTTTGATTGATTTGTTCAGCATAGCTTACGCTTGTCAATGCTGGAATGACAAGTGCTGTTGTCAAGAGGCATTGGCAGGTTTTTTTCAAAATATTTGATTTGCTATTGTTAGCGTTGTTTTTCATAAAATCTCCTTTTTTGTTCTTTCCCTTATTTTCGATGTGTGAAATATTTTCGTGAATTTTATTCATTTTGTTAAATGTTTGTTTATGAAAATAAAATATTTCGCTTTACTTCTACCGTAGTACATTTCGCCAAAAAAGTCAAGTTTTTCTCTCGTTTTTGTGCGAGGGTTTTGATTGTGCGATGTTTTTTTGTATTGAATATTTTTGTATAATAAATGCTTTGTTTTTTTGTGTTGTGATGGGATTTGTGCAAAAAAAAGTATGCCAGATTTGTCGGGGATGTTTTAAAATCGGTTCGATTTTTTGGAAAAATCTCCTTTTAAATCTGCATACTTTTGTGGTTGTGATATTGGTGCTTTTCGGCACTTGTTTTTATTGTTGTTTATTCTCTTTTTTTTTGAAGAATATGAAGAACGCTCCTGTGATTATTATTAGGCATATTATGCTTATGAGTATGTGTTCGTTGTCGATGCCTGCTTGTGGTAGTGTTTTTATTTTCTTCGCTGTCGTGATTTGTTTGTCGGCATAGCTAATTGTCCCCATCAATGATACAACTGCTGTTGTAAATATCAGAAGGCACTTGCCCATTATTTGTTTCATTGTTCTCCCCCCGAGTTATCTGTTTATTTTATTATATATTTTGTTTTTGTTTTTTTCAATTTTATTTTTTTTAACACATTTTATTTGGGTCTACATATTGGTCAAATTCTTCTGTAGTGAGAATTTGCAATTCTAGTGCTGCTTGTTTGAGTGTTGTGTTGTTTTTGTGGGCGTATTTTGCTATGGTTGCTGCTTTGTCGTAGCCTATTTTGCTGTTGAGTGCTGTGACTAGCATCAGTGAGTTGTTCAGGTAATATTCGATGACTTCTCTGTTTGGTTGGAGTCCTCGAAGACAGTTGTCGGTGAATGATTTGACTGCGTCTTTGATGAGTGTGACTGATTGTAGTGCGTTGTAGATTATGACGGGCATATATACGTTGAGTTCGAAATTGCCTTGGCTTGCTGCGACTTGGATTGTCGTGTTGTTGCCGATTATTTGCACGCAGACCATTGTCAACGCTTCTGCCTGTGTCGGGTTGACTTTGCCGGGCATTATTGATGATCCGGGTTCGTTTGCCGGTATTGTCAATTCGCCGATTCCACAGCGTGGCCCGCTTGCCAAAAATCTGACGTCGTTTGCTATTTTGAGTAGGTTGTTGGCAAGTGATGTCAACGCTCCGTGGGTGTAGCTTATGGCGTCTTTCGATGTGAGTGCGTGAAATTTGTTTTCTGCTGTGACAAATTCTTGGTCAATTTGGCTGTTGATTTCGTCTACGACCATTTGGTCGAATCCTTCTACTGCGTTGAGTCCTGTGCCGACTGCTGTCGCTCCGATGGCTAGTTCGTTGAGCGATTTGCTCGCTTCAATGATGTGTTGTTTTGCTTTTTTTATCATATAAAGCCATCCGGATATTTCCTGCGACAATCTTAGTGGCACGGCGTCTTGCAAGTGTGTTCGTCCGATTTTGATGATGTCTTTGTTGTCTTTCATCAGTTGTTCGAGTACTTTTTCTGTTTTTTCCAATTCTTGTATCAATTCTGTGTCGATTTTGTGTTTGAGTGCGATGTGGATTGCCGATGGAAATATGTCGTTGGAGCTTTGTGATTTGTTGACGTCATCGTTGGGGTGTATGATGTTGTCGCCCTTTTTTTTGTTGGCTATGTGCGAGATTACTTCGTTGACGTTCATATTGGATTGTGTTCCTGAGCCTGTCTGCCACACAGCTAGTGGAAATTCACAGTCGTGTTTTCCTTGGAGGATTTCGTCGCAGGCTGTCACTATCAATTCTTTCTTTTCGTCTGTGAGTTTTCCCAATTTGTTGTTGGAGATGGCACAGGCTTTTTTCAATCTTGTGAGTGCTTTGATTACCTCCATTGGCATTTTTTCTGTTCCTATCTTGAAATTGTTGTAGCTTCGTTGTGTTTGTGCTCCCCACAAAACACTGTCTTCTACTTCGATTTCTCCTATGCTGTCTTTTTCGATTCTCATTTTGTGACTCCTTTTTGTCAGTTCAAATCAGTTAAATGGGTTTGCAAAAAGAGTGGATTTTTCGTTCCACTCTTTGTTGTTTTTGTTGTCCATTAGTATTCCATTTGTTCTTTCATTGCAGCTTTGAATTTTTTGAGGATTTTCTTTTCCATTCTGCTGACTGTCATCTGCGATATTTCGAGTTCTTTTGCTATCGAGATTTGCGTTTTGTTGTCAAAATATCGTCCGAGTAGGATTTTCTTTTCAACTGTGTTGAGATTTGCCATACATCTGTTGATTAAATCCCTGTTTTCAAATCTGAGCATATCCTTGTCTTCGGCGCCTATCAATTCGTTGAGGTTCGTTTCCTTGTCGTCGTTTGTTTGGTCGACTGATTGGTCCAACGACTGCGGTGCGTAGACTTTCGCCCCTTCCAACACTTCCAACACTTCTTCGTTTGTGATGGACAAGTAGTCTGCGATGTCTTCGACTGTCGGGGATTTCTGCATCGTCTGCGACAAATACGTCTTGGCGTCGGAGACTTTTTTGTTGAGCTCTTGTATTCTTCTCGGAACTCTAATCACCCAGCCTTTGTCTCGGAAGTATTTTTTGATTTCCCCTACGATTGTCGGCGTTGCGTACGACGAAAATTCAAATCCCTTTTCTGGGTTGTAGCGGTCAATCGCATATATCAGTCCGATACAGGCAACTTGGTACAAATCATCGTACTCGATTCCCTTTCCAATGTATTTTTTGGCGAGTATTTCTGCGATGTACAAGTTTTTTTCAACAAGTAAGTCACGTGTTTTTTTGTCGCGTGTTTGTTGGAATTTCAAGAATAAATCTCTAATATTTTCTTGTTCTTGTGCTTTTTTTGATTTTCTTGCCATCGTGTTATTTCCTATTCTTGATTATTTTTATCTCGCTTTCGTCAATCTCGCAATCATCCATCAACGATTGGATTATCATTTCTGAGATTTCGTCTTTTTTGTTGTGTTCTCTTTTGTTTGTGCCGTCTAGTTTGAACACAAATTCAAGTGAATTAACGTCAATTGTCATCGTGACATCTATCGTGTTGGATTTGTCGATTTGCAAATTCACACACTCGCTTGTGCACAATTTGATGTCTTCGATGTCATCCAATGAAAATCCGCACTTCATCGCTACGAACGACGATTGAAGCCTTATCAGAGATACATTTTCTTTTTTGTTTTCGAAACACAGTCTGAACTTTTCCATCTATTCCACCTCTGTTATGACAAAAATTCTGTCCATTTCGGTGATGGTGAACACTTTGTTGACGTGTTTTTTTATGTTGTCGATGTAGATTTTGTGGTTGTTGGGTTTTATTTCGTTGTAGACTTTTATCAGTGCGCCCAATCCTGTCGAGTCGATAAATTCCAATCCCGTCGCGTCGATTTTTATGTCGGATGGGTGTTTTTCGTATTCTTCTATTAAATCGTCACGAAATTCATCGCATGAGTTGATGTCCAAATCGCCCGAAACTCTGACAAGGATGTCATCTTTTGTGACTATATCGTAGTTTAATTGCATAAATTCTCCTTATTCTTCAAAATACTTCGCTACTGCGACTATTGCATCTTCACCTTTGTCGGTGTTTTTCAACAACACTCCGGATGTAGCTCTTGAAAGTGTGCTGATTGCACTCGCTTTTATTCTTATAACTTCTGCTTGTTTGCTTATCAATAGGATTTCGTCTTCGTCTTTCAACGCTTTTGCACACGCTACAAGTCCTGTCTTCTTGGCAATCTTGTACGTTCTGATTCCTTTTCCGCCTCTGTTTTGTAGTGTGTAGCTGGACAATTCAGTCTTCTTTCCGTATCCGTTTTCGCTGATGACTGCCAAGTACTCGTTGTCTTGGACAACTTCAAACGAGATTACTTCGTCGTCTTTGTTCAATGTGATAGCCTTGACACCGATGGCGTTTCTCGACAAATCTCTCAATTGGTCTACGTTAAATCGCAAACTCATTCCATTTTTAGTGACTATTATTAGATTTTCATTTTTTTCAACTAATTTTACATCTATTAATTCGTCTTCTTCGTCGAATTTTATCGCTATTATTCCGGTTTTTCTGATGTTTTCGTAAAGTGTAAGTGATGTCTTCTTTACTTTTCCTTTTTTCGTCATAAACACGATGAATTGGTCGTTTTCTTTGTCTTTGTCGAGTGCAAGAACTTGTGTGACTCTTTCGTTGGCGTCTATTTGGATGAGGTTTATTATGTTAGAACCCCTCGCACTTCTGCCGGCTTCTGGGACTTCGTAGGCTTTTAGTGAGTAGACTTTGCCCGTATTTGTGAAGAACAACAAATCCTGATGCGTCGTCGTTGAGAACATATCTTTGATGAAATCTCCGTCTTTCATTCCCATTGCGTTGACGCCTTTGCCACCTCTGTGTTGAACTTTGTATGCGTCTGTCGAGATTCGTTTGATGTAGCCTTTGTTTGTGATGGTGATGAACATATCTTCTTCTTCCATCAATTCTTCATCTTGAAATTCGGAAGTTTCTCGTAGGATTTTCGTTCTTCTGTCGTCTGAGTATTTTGTTTTGATTTCGGTCAATTCTTCTTTTATTATGTTCAACAAAAGTTTTCTGTTGTTGAGTATTTCGATGATTTTTTTGATTGTGGCTGTCAACTCGTCAAACTCGTCTTGTAGTTTTTCTTTTTCCAAGCCTTGCAATCTTTTTAGTCGCATATCCAATATTGCCTGTGCTTGAATTTCTGAAAATCCAAATTTTGCCATCAATTTTTCTTGTGCATCGTCGTAGCTTGTTCTGATGATGTGGATTATCTCGTCGATGTTGTCGATTGCCTTCAACAAACCTTCGACTATGTGCAATCTCGCCTTCGCTTTGTTCAAATCGAATTGGAATCTTCTCGTGACTACAATTTCTTGGTGAACGAGGTAGTATTCTATGAGTTGTTTCAATGTCAATACCTTCGGCACGCCGTTGACAAGTGCAAGGTTGATTATGCCGAATGTCGTCTGCATTTGTGTGTTTTTGTAGAGATTGTTGAGTACGATGTTGGGATTTGCATCCCTTTTGATATCTATGACAATTCTCATACCTTTTCTGTCTGATTCGTCTCTCAAATCGCTGATTCCTTCAATCTTTTTTTGTTTTACGAGGTCTGCGATTTTTTTGATTAGATTTGCTTTGTTGACTTGGTATGGGATTTCCGTGACGATAATTTTGTATCTGTTTTTGACTTCTTCGATTCTCGCCTGTGCTCTCAATCTGACTTTGCCACGTCCTGTTTTATAGGCTTTTTTGACTTCGTCAAGACCCATAATGTTTGCACCTGTTGGAAAATCCGGTGCTTTGATGTGTTTCATCAATTCGTCAATCGTTATGTTTGGATTGTCGATTGTCGCAATTAGTGCATCTATTGTCTCTCCCAAGTTGTGTGGCGCCATATTCGTTGCCATACCTACTGCGATACCACTGGAGCCGTTTACGATTAAATTTGGAAATCTCGATGGAAGTACAACCGGCTCTTGTTCTTCTCCGTCGTAGTTGTCTTGAAAATCAACTGTGTCTTTGTTGATGTCTCGCAACATTTCGAGTGAGAGTTTTGCCATACGCAACTCTGTGTAACGTGGTGCGGCTGCTCCGTCACCGTCGATTGAGCCGAAGTTTCCTTGGCCATCTACAAGTGGATATCTCATATTGAAATCTTGTGCGAGTCTTACGACTGCATCGTAGATTGCGCTGTCACCGTGTGGGTGGTATTTACCCATTACATCCCCCACAAGTCTTGCGGACTTGGAGTATTTTCTGTCTGGGAACAATCCCTGTTGTTGCATTCCGTAGATTATACGTCTGTGAACTGGTTTAAGTCCGTCTCTTACATCTGGTAGCGCACGAGATACGATTACACTCATAGAATAATCCAAATATGCACTTTCCATTTCTTTTTTCAAATCTGCTGGTTTTATGTTGATTTTTTTCTCTGTCATTTTATTCTCCTAAGCATCAATGTTTTGTGCATATACAGCGTTTTGCTCTATGAATTGTCTTCTTGGTTCTACGTTGTCGCCCATTAAGACGTCGAATGTGTTGTCGATTTCGTTCTCATCTTCTCCGTCAATTTCGACTCTGATTAGAACTCTGTGTTCGGGATTCATCGTTGTATCCCACAACTGTTCTGCGTTCATTTCACCAAGACCTTTGTATCTTTGAACTTTGATGTTGTTTCTTTCGCCGTATTTTTCCAACGCTTCTTCCAATTCTTGTTCTGTGTAGCAGTATTCCATTACCTTGACACCTTTGATGATTCCGTAAAGTGGTGGCTGTGCGATGTAGACGTGGCCTTTTTCCACTAGTGGCTTCATAAATCTATACAAGAATGTAAGTAGTAGTGTTCTGATGTGTGCTCCGTCGACGTCGGCATCGGTCATTATCACAATCTTGCCGTAGCGAAGTTTGCTGATGTCGAAGTTTTTGCCGATTCCCGTTCCAAATGCGGTTATCATCGCTTTGATTTCTTCTGAATTTAGAACTCTTTCGAGGTGTGCCTTTTCGACGTTCAAGATTTTACCTCTCAATGGCAAAATAGCTTGGAATTTGTTGTCCCTGCCACCTTTTGCAGAACCACCGGCAGAATCCCCTTCGACTAGGAAGATTTCGTTGTATTCGATGTCCGAGCTTTGGCAGTCAGCAAGTTTTCCAGGAAGTGTCGTGTTGTCTAGTACGGATTTCTTGCGCACCAAATCCCTCGCACGTCTAGCGGCGAGTCTTGCTTTTTGCGATGCCAACGCTTTTTGAATGATTGTTCTGACTATTTTTGGGTTTTCTTCAAAATAAAAACTCAAATGCTCGTACACAACGCCATCTACGACTGTTCTCGCTTCGGAGTTGCCGAGTTTGCCCTTGGTTTGTCCTTCGAATTGTGGGTTGTTCAGCTTGACCGACACTACAGCCGTGATTCCTTCTCTGACGTCGTCTCCTGATAAGTTGTCGTCTTTTTCTTTTAATATGTTTTTGTCACGAGCGTAGTCGTTGAGTGCACGAGTGAGTGCCGATTTGAATCCCACAACGTGCGTTCCACCGTCAATTGTTTTGATGTTGTTAGTGAAGGAAACTATCGTTTCGTTGTAGCTTTCAGTGTATTGCATAGCTATCTCAACTTTTGTCGTGTCCTTTTGCCCTTCGATATACATAACTTCGTGTTCGAGTGGTTTTTTGGATTTGTTGAGGTATTCTACAAATGATTTGATGCCTCCTTCGTAGTGGAACAATTCCTTGTAGCCTTCTCTCTCGTCGGAAAATTCTATCTTGACGCCTTTGTTGAGAAATGCCATCTCACGAAATCTCTTGGCGAGTACACTTTTGTCGTAGTTGAGCGTTTCAAAAATAGTGTCATCTGCCAAAAATTCTATCGTAGTACCAGTTCCACGCACGTTTTCTTTGATGACCGTAAGTTCACTTACAGTTTTTCCCTTTTCGAAACGTTGCTCGTACATCTTGCCGTCTCTCTTAACTCTCGCAATAAGGTATGTACTTAAAGCATTTACACAGCTAACCCCAACTCCGTGAAGCCCTCCCGAGTATTGATAAGCGTCGTTTGAAAATTTACCACCTGCGTGAAGCACTGTAAGTACAGTTTCCAATGTTGACTTGCCGGTCTTTGGGTGCGTTTCTACCGGAATACCCGAGCCGTCATCTTCAACTATTATAGTGTTGTCTTTTTTAATTGTAACTTTAATCAAATCACACACGCCAGCCAACGCTTCGTCAATCGAGTTGTCAACAACTTCGTACACCAAATGGTGTAGACCTTTTTCGTCGGTAGAACCGATATACATTCCCGGTCTTACTCTAACTGGCTCCAATCCTTCTAATACTGTAATCTGCTCTGCAGTATATTCTCTGTTTTTCTTCATTCTATTCCTTTCATAAAGTTATTCATCAAATACATTCCTGAAATATTCGACTTATAAACTCCCTTGTCCGTCACTACTAACGACCTTGCCGTTATGTCCTCATCTTCGTTTAGATAAACTATTTTTTTGCTAAACTCCAAGTCGTTTTTTTCAAATCCATCAAAAAATTTGTCGTTCACGTTGATGACAGCTATAATTTCATTTTCATCTAAAAGTCTATTGTTTCCAATATCCAAATACATATCAATCACCTATTCTTATCGTATACAAGCCTTCGGGGCTTCTCTCGGAAGTCGTCAAAAAAGCTTGGAAATCCTCGATGTATTTGATTATGTAGTTGATTCTGTAATCGTCGAGTTCGCTGAACACATCATCCAACAAAATAATCGGCATTCTATCGTTGTAGAACCTACTCAAATCCAACTGTGCAAGCTTCATTGATAATACAGCAGTTCTTATCTGCGCTTGTGATGCAAAATACTTAGCCGGTCTGTCGTTTATCATTATATCCAAATCATCTCTGTGGATACCTAAGTTTGTCTGCCTATTTTCCAAATCCTTCTCGATAATATCCCTCAACGCTTTGTAATATGTGTTTTTCTGATTGGTCATATCCTCCACGTATTCAACCGTAAAATTATTGTCCAAATACAACATATCGTTGTCGTCGCTGAGAGTATTGCAGATGTTTTTTGCAATCAACTCCAGCCTTTCGACATAGCTTTTTCTCCTGTGCATAATGTATGAGCCAAAATCTGACAGCTGAATATTCAACGCCTTCAACTGTTCGTTGAAATAACTGTTGTAGCGGTGATTTTTGATGAGTTTGTTTCTCTCATCGAGAACCTGATTATACTGTTTTATCGTCTTCTTGTAAGTCTTGTCGACACCACTTATCGACTCGTCCAAGAATTTCCTCCTGAGTGACTTCGATTCTTTTATTATCTTCAAATCATCCGGCACGAAAACAATGCACTCGAAATACTCGTTGTACTCTTTGATTGTGTTCACAAAAGCTTCGTTGACGTTGAGGATTTTCTCGTCGTTTTTGATGGTGATGTCTATCTTGTCCTCGTAGCCATCGTCATTTACCTCCATCACAATCCTCGCCTCATCTTCGCCAAACCTGATGAGGTGCGAGTTGGAGTTGGTTTTGAAACTTTTCGCCTTCAACGCCACATTTATGCTTTCCAAAATATTAGTCTTGCCCGAGGCATTTCTGCCTACAATAAGATTGAGACCTTCGCAAAAATCCAATTTTATCTCACAGAAATTCCTGTAATTATATAATTTTAAATTTTTAACGAACATTACTCAACTATATACTCTTTTCCTTCAAATTCCACAACATCTTTCGGATAAAGCTTTTTGCCTCGTCTAATCTCAGTCTGTCCATTTACTTTAACCATAGATGATTTAATCAACTCTTTTGCCATTCCACCGGTCTGTGCTATCGATGCGAATTTCAAAAACTGCTCCAATTTTATAAATTCTGATTCTATTTTAATTTCTATCATTTCTACCTCTGTGCTAATTTTACAGGAAGAACAAGATATGTGAAACTATCGTCATTTAACGCACGAAAAACCATCGGTCTGAGCGAACCACTCATATTGAGCGTTATGTCCTCATCGTCGATAACTTTTAGTCCGTCAAGCAAATACTTCGCGTTGAATGCAATCATCAAATCATCTCCGCCTATCTCGCATTTGACATACTCGTCCACCTTTCCAATGTCCGTGTTCGATGAGATGTGAAGTTGGTTGTCATTGAAATCCAACTTGACCAAGTTCGCCTTGTCCTCTTTCGCCATCAGAGATGCTCTCTCCAAAGCCATCTGCAAATCTCTTTTTCCAATCGTCACAACTGTCGAGTAATCTTGTTTCATAACTTGGTTGTAATCAATGTACTGCCCGTCGATAAGTCTCGAATACACGTCGGTGTTCTCCAATTTGAAAATAATATTGGAAGATATAATGCTGAGAGTTATCTCACCTTCTTCCAAAATCTTGTAGACTTCGTTGAGCCCTCTCGATGGAACGATGGCCTTCATTTCAAAATCACTCACATTCGACAATTTGTCGAGGGCAACTCTGTAACCGTCAAGCGCTACAAATTCTATCCTGTCATTAAAAATATTGAACAACACCCCTGTCAAATCCGGCCTAGTCTGATCCATACTAGTCGCAAAAGAAGTTTTTCTTATCGCATCTTTTAATTCGGATTGCTCAAGTGTAAAAGTATTTTCCTTATCTATATAAGGAAGAGATGGAAACTCGTTCGAGTCTTGTCCTTGAATGTTGAACTCAGTCGATTCACATTTTATATTGATGTTGTTGTTTTGAACTTCTATATATATATCGCTGTCGGGAAGCTTTCTTATTATATTTCCAATCATCGAAGAATTGATGACCACTTGACCTTGCTCGTAAATTTCACCAATCGCTCTCGTGTCGACGATAAGCTCCAAATCGGTAGCGACAAGTCGTAGCCATTTTTCTTCAGCTATGAACAATATTCCCTCCAATATCTGAATAGTAGTCCTGGACGACACAGCCTTTTGAGCAATATTGATGTGTTTTAATAATTCTTTTTGGGCTATTTTTAATTTCATATTTTACCTTTCGTTTATAAAAATAATAATAATAGTTAGTAATAGTAGTAGTAGGTGTGTTTGTATTGTGGATAAGTAGGTTTTATTTGAATATTTCAACATTATTCATCGGGATAAGGCTGTTAATACACTTGGGGTAAAATCCACTTTTATCAACACTTTCAACATTTAACAAAACTACATCATCACTTTAAAGTTATCAACAAATTATCCACATACTTATTCATATTCAAATGTGGATAGAAAATATCTTAAATTAATTTATCCACATTTTTTTGTTTAATAAATTAAGAATTCTGGATGAAGTTGATTAGGTTGTCAATTTCCTCGTTAAATTCGGAGTTTTTCTTGATATCCGTCTCGATTTTCTTGATTCCGTGCATAACAGTCGAGTGGTCTTTCCCGAAACTGCTCGCTATATTCACAAGCGAAATGTCGAGAAGTCTTCTAGCTACATACATCGCAATCTGCCTTGGATATGCGATTTGCTTCGACCTTTTCTTCGAAAGCAAATCCTCTATCGTCACGTTGTATCTATCGCAGACACACTCAATGATAATATCAATAGTTACAGGTCTGAGTTTTGTCTCGGCGATGAGTTGTTTGAGCACGTTTTTTGCCAAATCCAACGTTATATTTCCATCGCCTATCAGAGTTTTCTGACCAACTACATTCATCACAGCGCCCTCTAATTCACGAATATTGCTCTTAACATTCATCGCAATGTAGTCGATGATTTCAGGATTCAGAGAAGTGTTGTTGCGTTCGAGATACTCGTTGACAATCGCAACTCTTGTCTCATAATCCGGCGGTTGAATATCCGCCATAAGCCCCCACTCAAAACGAGATACAAGCCTTTCTTCTAGCGTTTTGATTTCCTTAGGAGGTCTATCACTCGACAGAATTATCTGCTTGTTGTGGTTGTACAACTCGTTGAACGTGTGGAAAAATTCCTCCTGCGTACCTTGCTTTCCAGCGATAAATTGTATGTCGTCTATCAACAAAACGTCAATGTTTCGATATTTTTTCCTAAACTGTGAATTTTTCTTAGTCGACTTGTCCCCAATAGAAGAAATAAGCTCGTTTGTAAAAGATTCACTAGTCGTGTAGATTACCCTAGCCTTAGGGTTATTTTTAAGTATTTCATGAGCTATAGCGTGCATCAAATGGGTCTTGCCAAGCCCAGCTTTACCATGAATAAACAAAGGATTGTAAGCTGTTGCAGGATTTTGTGCAACAGCAAGAGCCGCTGCAAGTGCAAGCTCGTTGTTCTTGCCCTTGACGAAGGTCTCGAATTTGTACTTGCTTATGAGATTGTTACCGTAATGTGCTATCTCGTTGTCATCCTCTTGTTCGGTTGTCTGTTGTTCTGGTGTTGAATTGTATGTTTTCAAATCGTCAGTAGACGCAGAAATTTTTTCATTTACAAGCAATGAACTTTGACCGTCGAGATTTTGTTGTTGAATTGATTGTTCGCTTTTGTAATTGTCCATCTCGTAGCGGTCGATAATCACGACTTTTCTTTTGACATTGCTGATGAAGTCGAAATATTTTTGAATGTCATCGTAGTATTTATTGTAGATTGTTTTTTTGGTAAATCTATTTGGTGACAGCAAAATAAATTCTGTGTTTGTCAAATAAAGAGGCTGTAACGGAGCAATCCACGTATTGAAATTCAAATCCGACATTTCTTGCTTGAATGTGTTGGAAATTTTTAACCAGATTTCATCTTTATCGGTCATTTTTCACCTCAAATTGCAGTTATCAACATATTTGTCCACAAAATGATAAGTTATCCACATAAAATAAACAGCTAAATTTCAAAATAAACAAAAAAAATTTATAATTTATTCACATTTGCACAACTTATCCACAATAATTTGTAGAAAAATAATTGTGGATATAAAATTAGAAAATACAGTAAATTCGTTAAGTTTCAAAACAAGAATTAACATATTATCCACAACTTATCCACAATTTGTTAATAAATGCGTACTTTTCATACTTTTTTATAATTTAATTATAGCAAATCATATCTTTGATTACAAATTTATTAAAAATTTTAATAAATAAAGGAAAATTTTTTAAAACTTATCCCCAATTTAGGTTTAATATTTTAAATTTTGAATGCGTTGTGGATAAAAGTTATCCACAAAAATTTTTATTTTGTGGAAATAAAAAAAACTACGAGGTTTGTTCTCGCAGTTTTTGATGTAAATTTTGTCGATAAGTTTTTTGTTTTTCATTTTAAATATTGGGTCTTTTATTTTTTATCAAAATTCTAAAATAAGGACATCTTCCATCGACCGATAAGTCCTTGTTGTCATTTCCCTTTCTGAATTTTATTATTTCAAATTGTTCGGGATTGAATTTATGAAGAAATGTAATAGGAACGCCCATTGCCCCGTTGTAATCTTTGGGTATGTCAACAGTTTTATTCACGTTTATTCCATCGTAATTGTCATATTTTGGATACATTGTTTCGTTTCCATTATATGTCTGGGTCAACGGTATATCTGTGTGTCGTTTTTCGTTATCTAAATTTGTCAACCATAAGTTATTGTTAGTTGAGATTATCCTATTTCCTTCATCATCTATCTTCGTTTCTGTTCCATATAATTCATAATACTCTGGGACTATGAATCCGGATATTCCCCTTCCCATATTCACTCCCATCCAAGCCTTATTGTGTTGTATCAAATTGAAAATGCTTTTATAAGTGATTGCATTGATATTTCCAATAACAAGAAATTCTTTGTCGTATTTCATTATTTGTTCAATGTGTTCTCTGAACAATGAAAATGGTGGATTAGTGACCACAACATCACTTTTTTTTAAAAGTTCGATGCTCTCTTGACTTCGAAAATCTCCATCACCTCTAAAAGGTATTAAATCATATTTAGTTGGTATCAATTTTTCCTCTTTTTTACCCGTATATTCATAGTAAAACCCACTGGCAAAGTGCTTTTTATTGAAATTTAAAAGATTGATTTCATTTTCAACATAGCAAGAAGATATCAGCTTTTTCAACCCAAGCTTGTGGAAATTTTCTGCAAAAAATTTATAAAAATTACTCCTTGTAGGGTCATCACAATTGCAGTATACAATTTTAGAGTTAAATTGATTTGTATAGTATTCTAACTCTCTCTGTATATCTACCATTTGCGTGTAAAATTCATCATTCTTATTCTTTTTTGCTTTTCTTAAAAAATCGTTACTGTTATTTCTCATGAATAATTAATTTCCCCTTTTATTTGTAATCTGAATAAATATATCCCTACCTAACATCTTTAACGATGTCTGGGCAATATCCATTAAAATTTCAAACATTTCTTCATTAGTCCAGCTGCTACCATCACCTTTTGTATACATGGATGCAGCTTGAAGCATAAATAATTTATCATCTTTTTTTATAATTTTGTTTATACAAAGATTAGTATTAAATGGCATTCCATAGTTTGCTGCGGTTAGCCTGTCCAATCTGTTTAATTTTCCTGAATTATAACTTAGAACGACTATACGACCATCTGGTCTCGTAACTTCTATAGTTTTGGTCAAAAAATTTGAACCTTCCAAGAAAATAACATAAGGAAAGTGAGATTCAGATAACATAAAATTCCCTATTTCTGATATGTTTTTATATGAGCGTTCTATTGCGTTTCCACCTTCCATCAAGTCTTGGTTCTTATTTTTTCCGACAAGTATTCCATTTTTAATATTTTCTATATCTTTGCCTTGAAATTTCGCTTCAGATACTAAAACAACTCTCCAATTGTTTTCATCATCTTTTACCTCTATTATTCCACCATCAGGTTCTATTCTAGAGTTTTCTATGAATAATATTTGACCGAGCTCGCTATCTAAATTTTGTAAAGATTTATTTATTTCTGATTTTCTTATACTTCTTCTATATCTAAATGTTAATTCTGGATATTTTTCTTCTAATTTTTCCAATACTATTTTTGATATTTGCCCTACTGACAAGTCATGCTTTTTTGCTTCATCACCGAATATACCAATAACACCATGTGATTGTTTGTGTTGTTTAGTTAATCTTTTACTTTGATTATTTTTTGACATTCAGAAACTTCTCCTTAAAATTTAAATTCAACTATTTTTAATTGATAACATTTCTGTTGTTTACAATTTTATTTTACTACAATTATTTTATTTTTTCTCAAACAAACTAGCTTATTTATTGCCGATAAACATTGTTTCTTGAATGTATTGTTTTATTTGTAGGCCGTAGCCCCATTTTTCTGCGTACTGGTCTGTGACTTCTTCACTTTTTGCAAAGAAGTTTGTAAATCCTGCTTTTTTGATGATTTTCTCTACGTCTTCTTCCAGAAGCGCTCCTCCCACTCATGAGCCGTAGATGTTGTCTAGTGACATAATTTCTTTTGTGAGTGGTTTTTTGAGTGTGATGTCACTGATTATGAACATTCCGTTTGGTTTGAGGATTCGATGGATTTCTCGGTAGACTTGTAGTTTGTTTGGTTCAAGGTTTATGACACAGTTGCTTATTATCTTGTCTATGGAGTTGTCTTCAAATGGCATTTTGATTAGTTCTCCTTGGACAAATTCGATTTTTTTGAACCCTTTTTTGTCTCTGACTTTTTCGGCTTTTTCTATCATGGATTTTAGTCTGTCCATTCCATAAATTGTGTTGGAGTTGGGGTATTTTATTCTCGCCATAAACACGTCTAGTCCCATTCCACAGCCTAAGTCCAGTAGTGTGTCGGTGTCTTTTAGTACGAGGTTGTCGAGTGGGTTTCCACACGATAGTCCCGATGATATTTCTTCTGGGAGTTGTTGTAGTAGTTTGGTGTCGTAGCCGAGGGATTTGTATAGGTCGATTGATTTTACTTTTGTCGTTGTCTTTCCTTGTGCTATGTTGTCGTAGAATTTTTTCACTTGTTGTCTTATTTCTTCGTCTGTGTATTGTTTACTCATTTATTGTCCTTTCTTTATTATTATCGTTTAATTTTGTGATGTCTATTAATAGTGTCATTAGATTACTACATTGTTTTTCTGATATTTTATAATATGTCCATTTCCCAACTTGTCTGGATTGTATTATTTGTGAATTTGTGAGTATTTTCATATGATAAGACAATCCAGATTGCGTTAAGTTCAATTTTTCTAAAAGTACACATGCGCATTGTTCTCCATTTTGTAACAATTGCAAAATATCTATTCTTTTTTCATCGCTCAATGCTTTGAATGTATCTGCTATTTGTTTGTTATTCATTTTATCGCCTCATATCAAATATTTTTGATACATTAATTATATCATTTTTGGGATAATACATCAAATATTTTTGATATGAGTTAATTAAATTATTTTTCCTAAATAATTGGTATTTGTCAACAAAAAAGCTTGACAATATGGGAGTTGGTTTGTATAATTGGAGTAGTGTTTTTATAAGGAAAAAAGTCCTTTATTTTATACTAGGAGGTGCGATTGATGAAAAGAACTTATCAACCAAATAACAGAAAAAGAAAAAAAGACCACGGATTTAGAAATAGAATGGCTACAAGAGGTGGAAGAGCTGTTTTAAAGGCTAGAAGAAGAAAAGGTAGAAAAGTATTATCAGCTTAGGTCACATTTGTTGTGACCTTTAATTAATTATGGATAAAAGTTTAAGGTTAAGAGATAACAGGGAATACAATGTTGTCTACAAGAAGGGCAAGAGCTTCTACAATAGAAACTTTTCACTTGTTGTGTACAATGCTAAAAAAGGAAGTCGAATCGGATTCTCTGTTACTAAAAAATACGGCAATGCCGTTGAGAGAAACAGAATCAAGAGGAAACTCAGGGAGATTGTTAGGCTTAATTTTTCTGAGTTTGACAAGGGCTTGGATATTGTGATTATCCCCAAGAAAAACACGCAAGACTTAACCTACAAACAGCTTCAATCCGCTTTATTGCACGTTTGTAGAAAGGCACAGAGTAAGAAATGTCAAGGGTAATGATTTTTTTAATCAAGTTTTATCAGAAAGCTATATCGCCGTATCTGGGAGAGGGAAAGTGCAAGTACTATCCGACTTGTTCTCAGTATGCGATGGAGGCTTTTCAAAAGAAGCCTTTTTTTAAGGCTTTGTTGCTTACTGTGTGGCGAGTTCTAAGGTGCAATCCATTTTCAAAAGGCGGATATGACCCATTAAAATAAAAAGGAGTTGTAAAATTGCAAATAATTGCAAATGTATTTGGAACAATTCTTAGGCTCATCTATGAGAACATTTCGAGTTTGATGGCTGAACCTAAAAGCATATCGTATTTTGCGATATCAATACTTTTATTGACACTTATTTATAAGCTTTTGACTCTTCCGGTAACTATTCACACTCAAAAAACTCAAGAGCAAAACGCTCTTATGCAACCGGAAATGAAGGAAATTCAAAGAAAATACAAGAACGATCCGAAGACTCAACAGTTGAAGATGCAGGAGTTGTACAAGAAGTATAATTTCAATCCGTTGAGTGGATGTTTGCCAATCATTTTACAAATGGTGTTGGTGTTGGCTTTGTTCAGGGTTATGAGGGAGCCGGGCAAGTATATGTTCGACAATGTTTCGAAGATTAACGAGATTGCTCGTAACTTTTTCTGGATAGCCGATTTGACTAAGCCGGATCCTGTGTTGTTTGGATTGCCTTTGATAAACGCTTTGACTCAATTTTTGGTAGCTAAAATCAGTATGCCAAGTTCTAAGAAGGACAAGAAGTCGAACGAGCCTGACCAAATGGAGATGATGAACAAATCGATGATTTATTTTATGCCGATTTTTATGTTTTTCATTTCGAGCAAATACGCTTCAGGTTTGATTCTTTATTGGGCATTTTCGAATGTTATCGAAGTTTTAATAAGGTTAGTAATTAAAAACAAAGACAAGAAAGATGTTTTGGAGGAAGTTAGATGAGAAGCACAGTAATCAGTGCGAAGACTGTCGATGAATGTGTCGATATCGCTTTAAAACAACTTAATGCAAGTCGAGACGAGGTCAATATTGATGTCATTGATGAGGCCAAACAAGGATTTTTTGGTTTGTTCGGCAAGAAGGATGCAGTAGTTCGTGTTTCACTGAAGGACGATGTCAAGGATAAGGAATCTGATGATTTTGTCAAGAGCATTTTGAATACTGAATCTTTGAGTTCGATTGACAAAGATGAGGTTGACAGTTGTTCACAAAAACAAGATTCATCCGAAATACTAGAAGATGAAACAAATCAACAAGATGTTGCTGATGATAGCGACAAGTCAAGCGATGTTGACAAGTCAAGTGATGAGAAAAACGATGTTGTCTGTGAAGATGAACAATCAGATGAGATAGAGGTTGAAGTTTACGAAATCAATGATGAGTTTATTGAAGAGCCGATTGACGATGCAGTAGAAGCGTCAGATGATTCAGATGTAAATTCAGAAGATGATGTCAAGGATATTCAACGCACAGATGAAATCTTCATTACAGCGAAGAATTTCTTGAAACAAATGATAGAAGATATGGGAATTTCTTGCGATATCGAGTCGAGGACGGACAAGAATTTAATCAAGTTCAACATTATCTGTTCTGATGAGACTGATATTGGAATTATCATAGGCAAGAGGGGAGAGACATTGGATTCTCTACAATACATTGTCAACTTGGTTACAAATAGAAACAGTGACACTTACATCAGAGTCATCTTGGATTGTAATCAATATCGCACAAAAAGGGAGAAATCACTCGAGAAACTTGCTAAGAGATTGGCTGAGAAGGCCGTTGAGACAGGCAGAGATATCAAGCTTGAGCCGATGAATCCATACGAGAGAAGAATAATTCACACTTATCTTCAAAATAACGATAAAGTTAAGACATTCTCCCAAGGCAATGAGCCTAACAGGAGAGTTATTATTAAAAGAAAATAATTTACAGGCTGCGTTTTGTGACGCAGTCTTTTTTTGTTCACAAAAATAACACCCTCTGTAACAAAACAGAGGGGTTATGTTAGAAGAATATGTGCATTATCAACGAACCTATAATAATCGCTATTATCGTTCTTTCGATAAATACAACAACCAATTCCCATAATTTTATCGGTAATTTTGCAGACATCATTACAACTATTGTTTCTGCGAAGAAAATTATCTGACAGATTGACACTGACACTACCAAAAATCTTGCACCCGGTGCGAGGTTTGGAACTTTCTCTGCGATTAACAATACTGGAAGGAACATTTCTGCTATTCCAACAGGGAAACTCGCTGCTATTTCTGTTGCGTTTGGCACTTGTAGTAATTTTAATAGTGGGACAAATAGTTTGCCGAGCAAGTTGAATATAGGTGTGTTTTCTGCCAAAATCAATGCGCCTGTACCGATTGCCACTAGAGATGTGACAACTTTTGGTATAACTTCGAATCCGTCTTTCAAGCTTGATTTTACTTCGCCCAAAAGACTAGGAGCTAAGAAAGCTTTTTTGACAGCTCTCGAGCCTGCTGTTTTCAAAATACCGTTTGAAGAAGATTTCGTGTTGTCGATGTCTTCTTTTGTTTGGATTTTGCCATTTGGGTATATGTCACGTTTCTTGGAGAATGGAGGAATCCTTCCGATAACTCCCGAAACCAAAAGCGTCATTACAGCCGAGATTAGATAGACAAATGCGAATTTATCTTGAAGTCCCGCTGTCTTGATTACCATGTAAGCAAATCCCACGGATACTGCGGAAAATCCCGTCGCTACGAGGACTGCCTCTTTTTCTGTGTAAACACCTCTACGATAGAGTTTGTTTGTGATGAGAACACCGACTGAACTGCTCGACAAAAACGATACCAATGCGTTTATCGCTGCACGTCCAGGAAGTTTAAACATAGGTCTCATCAGTGGTTCCATCAAAGTTCCTATCAAATCTATGAAGCCATAATTGATTAAAAATGGCATACAGAATGACGACACTAGTATAATCCAGAATACTGCAACGGCGATTGAAGGAATTACCGTTCCACCCGTTGATTTTCCGACTATGATTTCAGGGCCGTTAAACGATGTTGTAACTGTCAAACTGTAAAGCACTGCGAATGCTGCGCCTATGCTGTAGAGTAGTGGGTGAATTATCGAATCGCCGTGGAAATAATTGTAGATTTTTCCCTCTTTGGCGATGAATTTTCCGTAAATACTCAACAATGCAGTGGCGACTGTCAGGCAAGTGATGGCCCACAATCCGTAGAACCCTGTGAATTTCATCAAGCTGTTGTAAATTATTCCGAATGTAATATCCGTCTGTCCGTTGATAGTGATAGGCACAAAGAATATGAAGATTGCTATTGCTGTGAATATCAAGCTTTTCAATATTCCTTGCTTTTTGTCTTTGGGGCTTAAATCAAATGAATCTATCTGAGATAAGTCTTCGAGATCTAAATTTAGATCTCGAATTTCAGACTTACTAAGTGTTCCTTTATAATTTACACTTTCTTTCATTATTTTTGGCTCGCTTTTTTGTTTAGAGCAAGAATTGACAAGAACTCAAATATCAAGTTAGCTGCGAGAAGAGAAGTGATTTCTGCGTGGTCGTATGGTGGTGCAACTTCAACAACGTCCATGCCGACAAAGTTCAATCCTGCTAAGCTTCTTATAATTTCTACACCTTCAAGTGAAGTGTATCCGCCAACTTCAGGAGTTCCAGTTCCAGGAGCGTAAGCTGGGTCTATGAAGTCGATGTCAAATGTCAAGAATACTTTGTTGTCGCCGATGATTTCTCTTGCTTTTTTGATTGTCTCTGCTATTCCCATTTCACGAACTTTGTAAGTTGGGATGAGAGTTAATCCGAGGTCTTTTGCCAATTTAAACTCTCCAGCATCGTATAATGAACCTCTCATACCGATTTGTACTGATTTGTGAGGGTCAATCAAGCCTTCTTCGATTGCTCTTCTAAAAGGAGTTCCGTGATTGTATTTTTCACCGAAAACTGTATCGTTTATGTCAGCGTGTGAATCGAAGTGAAGTAGGGATACAGGGCCGTGTTCTTTGGCAACTGCTCTAAGTTCACCCAATGTTATAGAGTGGTCTCCACCTAATGCTATTGGAATAGCACCCGCTTTGATAATTTCACGAGCGAAATTTTCGATAGCTTCGTAAGTTGGATGTATGTATCCAGGTACGACATTCACATCTCCAAGGTCTCCACCTTTTAAGTAGTCCAAGATATTTACTTCGTGAACTGGATTGTTTGTCTTCATCATTACTGAAATGTTTCTGATTGCTTGAGGACCGAATCTAGCTCCTACTCTGTAAGAACAAGCTGTGTCAAATGGAATACCGTAGATTGCGAAGTCTAATCCTTCTGCGTTGTCAAATCTTTGCATACGCATAAAGTTTCCTGTGTTGACGAATCTTGGCGATGCAAAAGCCGTTGCCGGTTGTTTAATGTTTTTTTCTTTCATAAAATTTTCCCCCTAAAAGTTAAAATTGTTTTCCTTGCAAGAAATACTTTACAACTAGAGTATAAGCCCTCAAATGTCAAAATACAAATTTAAATGGCTAAATCAAGGGGAAAAAAGTACCAAATCTTGGCGATGCAAAATCAATTTTTTAGAAAAAATTCCAAAAACTCACTTCAGCAGGATAAAGATTAGAAATTTAGTCACACGAAAAAAAGGAAAAAATTCCAATTAATTGGAAAATTTTCCTAAATCAAATGTTACGAAAATGAAATATTTAGGTCGTAACGCTCTATTTTCTTTCTCAAAGTCGATTCGTTGATGCAGGCAAGCATCGCCAATTCCTTGATTGATGAGACTTGTTTGCTGTATTCGAGAATCAATTTTTTCTCGTAGGATTCTATTTTATCCTTGAATGTGTTGCCGTCGTCGAATTTCGTGTAGAAATTGGAGATAAATTCCTGAACATCTTCTAGTTCTATCGTCTCTCCTTCGCTTGTGACGACAAGTCTTTCAATGATGTTTTCAAGTTCACGCACATTTCCCGGCCAGCTGTAGTTGATGATAAATTTCTTGCATCGAGGAGATATCGTCTTTTCTTCGTTGTAAAACTGGTTGTACTTGTTCAAGAACAAGTTTATAAGTGGAATTATATCCTCGTTTCTGTCCCTGAGCGAAGGCATTTTAATTGGAATTATATTGAGAAGGTAGAACAAATCCATCCTGAACTTGCCGTTGGCGATGTTCTTGTCGATGTTTTCGTTGGATGCGGCAATAACTCGCACGGTAGGGGATTTTTCGTTGTTATTTCTCATATTTTCCTTCATCTTGTTGAGCTCATAAACCAGTCTTCGCTGACAAGAAAGTGGCATATCGGCTATTTCATCGATGAACAGCGTTCCATTAGTCGCCTGTTTGATGAGCGATTCGTTGTAGCTGTTGTTGTCGTCAAAAAGTTCTGACTCGATGATGTTTTTTGGAATGGCAGAGCAGTCAACTTTGACAAATGGCTTGTCCTGCCTTAGGGAGTTGTCGTGAATGTATTTTGCAAACATTGTCTTGCCCGATCCAGCCTCTCCCAATATGAATATCGGAGTTTCCAGTTTGCAGATTCTATTCGCCAATTTCATCACTCTCTGCATTGATTTTGAGTTCGAGATAATCATATCTTCCTTCAAGAATTTCGAGTTGTATTTGGAAAGGTTTGTCGCCATAACGTTGTTTTCAATCAAGAGGTCTTGTAGGTTTAATGTCATATCCTTCAAAATCTTCGAGTCTTTGGTGAACACCACCACAGCTTCTAGTATTCCTTTTTTCATCATAGGAAAACCTGCTGCTATTACGACTTTGTCTTTGATATACTGAACGACTTCCTTCGGCTTTTTGGAATCTATGATGTCGAGGGCAACGGATGACGGAAATGTCCCATTGGCTACGAGGTCTCGCATATTTTTGCCAATCATTTCTTCTTTTGTGATGCCGTCTATTTCTTCTGCAAATTTGTTGTAGTAGAGCGTCGTTCCCTGTGGGTCGACAATATGTATGCCTTGATTTGATTTGTCCAACAATCTTATCAAGAAATCCTTGTTAAGTACGTTTTTTGTCATAACTCATCACCTTTCTTTAGAATTTAACATAAATTGTTAATTTTTATTATAATATATCATCGAAATTTTGCAAATCAATTTTTGCGAAATTTTCCACCGCAAATGTGCTATTTTATTTGAAATCATTTTGTGTGATATAATATAATATTGCTATAAAGTATGAAAGGTGACTAATATGGACGATTGTATTGCAGCTATTAGTTCAGCGACTGGCGAAGCGGGAATCGGTATTGTCCGAATGACTGGCGAAAGTTGTTTAGGTGTGCTTAATTCTGTCTTCAAAAAAATGAACGAAAATGCTGATATTATAAATAGAAAAATGACTTATGGCCACATTGTTGACGATAACGAAATCGTCGATGAGGTCTTGGTTTGTTTTATGAAGGCTCCTCACACATACACTCGTGAGGATGTCGTGGAGATTTACACTCACGGTGGTGTTGTCGCTGTGAGAAAAGTGTTGGAGGTTTTGTTGAAAAACGGTGCAAGGCTTGCGGAGGCGGGCGAGTTCACCAAGAGAGCCTTCTTGAACGGTAGGATTGATTTGTCGCAGGCTGAGGCGATTATCGATATGATTAAGGCGAAGACAGACAAGGCGTATTCGGTGAGTATGAAGCAGTTGGAAGGTAGCGTTAACAGAAATATCAAACAGTTGCGTGACAAGCTTTTGGATATGCTATCTCATGTTGAATATTCGATTAATTTTACTGAAGATATGCAGGACGAATTGGACAACACGCCGGTTTTGAATGAGGGCAAGGTTGTATTGGACAAGCTCAAAAAGCTTTCTGAGAGCGCCAACAGAGGCCGAATTATCAGAGATGGAATCAACACTACCATAATCGGAAAGCCCAATGTGGGCAAATCTTCTCTGTTGAATGCGTTGTTGAAGGAAAACAGAGCCATCGTCACGGATATTCCAGGCACTACTCGCGATGTGATAGAGGAATACATCGATTTGAACGGCATCAGCCTCAAGATTAACGACACCGCAGGTATCAGGGATACTGAAGATGTCGTGGAGAAAATCGGAGTCGAGAAATCCGTATCTTTTATTTCGGATTCTGATTTGATTATTGCGATTTTCGACAGTTCGAGGGAGTTTGACGATGAGGACAAAAAGATTTTAAATTTGATAAGAGATAAAAAGTCCATCGTTTTGTTGAACAAGATTGATTTGGAATCTGCGTTTGATTTCGATGAAAACTTGGAGAATATGGAGGTTATTCGCACTTCCATCAAGCAAAACGAGGGGATTGAGGATTTGGAAAACAAGATTATAGAGATGTTTAATGATGGATACATTGAGGCTAACAACGACAATGTCATCACCAATATTAGACACAGAGATATCATCAACAAGGCGATTAGCTCATTGGAGAGTTCACTAAATGATATGGAAAGTGGCGTTCCGATAGATTGCTTCGAGGTTGATTTGCGTAACGCTTGGGAAATACTGGGAGAAATCACAGGCGAAACTGTGGACGACGATGTGTTGAACAAGATTTTCAAAGATTTTTGTATAGGTAAGTAGAATGGATAGATTATATTATGAAAATCCCTACGATGTTGTAGTTGTAGGTGCAGGCCACGCAGGTTGCGAGGCGGCGTTGGCTACGGCGCGTTTGGGATTAAAAACAGCGATTATGAGCATTAGTTTGGATTCTGTGGCAGATTTGCCATGCAATCCCAACATTGGAGGAACCGGAAAGGGTCACTTGGTCAAAGAAGTCGACGCGTTGGGCGGCGAGATGGGGATTGTCATCGACAAGACATACATTCAGTCGAGGATGTTGAACACTTCGAAAGGACCTGCTGTTCACTCGTTGAGAGTTCAAGCGGACAAGAGAAAATACCACGATGAGATGAAAAGCGTGTTGGAAAACCAAGACAACTTGGATTTGATCGAGGCTGAGGTAGTCGATATCGGACTCGAAGACAATAAAGTGAAATCGGTGACGACTGCACAGGGTGCGATTTTCCCGACGAGAGCAGTTGTTCTAGCCACAGGAACGTACCTAAAGGGGCTCGTGATGATGGGTGAGTATACTTACGAGTCAGGGCCTCACGGGATGAAATCATCGAAGAAATTGTCGGAGTCATTGAAGAAGTTGGGAATCAATCTCAGAAGGTTCAAGACGGGAACACCTGCGAGAGTTCACCGCGACAGCTTAGATTATGACAAAATGGTAGTTCAACCGGGAGACAACGAGGTAATTCCATTTTCGTTTTTGAATGATGGCAAGGATATTTCTAAAAAACAAGAAAACTGTTACTTGACATATACTACGCTTAAAACAAAGCAAATAATCGAGGATAATTTGCAAAGGTCGCCGATGTATGCTGGAATTGTCAAGGGCGTTGGCCCTCGCTATTGTCCTTCAATCGAGGACAAAATCGTGAGATTTTCGGAAAGGGACGAGCATCAAGTTTTTGTCGAGCCAGAAGGATTGAGCACAAAGGAAATGTACGTTCAAGGTGTGTCATCGACTCTACCGGAAGAAGTACAAAAAGAGATGTATAAGACCATAATCGGCTTTGAAAACGTGAAATTTATGCGCAGCGCCTACGGAATCGAGTACGATTGCATAGATCCTACGATATTAAAGAGGACATTGGAGCATTTGGAGATAAATAATTTATTCTTCGCAGGACAAATCAACGGTTCAAGCGGATATGAAGAAGCTGCCGGTCAGGGAATAATCGCAGGAATCAACGCTGGTATGAATTTGCTCGGCAAAGAGCCTTTTGTACTGGACAGGTCGGATGCCTACATCGGTGTGTTGATAGACGATTTGGTAACCAAAGGCACAAACGAGCCTTACAGGATGATGACGAGCAGGTGCGAATACAGATTGACATTGAGACAGGACAACGCCGATTTGAGATTGACGGAAAGAGCGCACGAAATAGGTCTTGCAAGTGACGAACGATACGAGAAAATGCTTCAAAAGAAAAAGACAATCGAGGACGAAATTGAGAGGTTGTCGAACGTGATGGTCACTCCGACAGAAGAAACAAACGAAAAACTCAGAGCTTTGGATTCATCGGAGCTAAAAACGGGAATCACTTTGTTGGATTTGATAAAAAGACCGGAATTGACTTACGATAAGACAGAAGAATTTGACTCAGAAAGACCTGAATTGCCGAGGTATTTGAGGTTACAAGTGGAAACTCACATCAAATACGAAGGCTATATCGCTAAGCAAATGAGCCAGATAAAACAGTTTAAAAAGCTTGAAAACAGAAAACTCGATGTGATTAGCGACTACCACGAAGTCACGGGACTTTCCAACGAAGCTGTGCAAAAGCTCAACGACATTAAGCCGGAATCTCTCGGACAAGCCAGCAGAATAAGCGGAGTCAGCCCGTCAGACATCAACGTGTTGTTGATTTATATGGAAACGAGGAAGAAATAATGCCACTAAAAGAAACGCTTTTGAAATACGACATCGAACTTGACGACAATCAAATACAACAACTCAACACTTATATGAGCTTAGTTCTCGAAAAAAACAAGGTGATGAACTTGACCGCCATAACCGATGAAGAAATGTTTCACGTGAAACATTTTGTCGATTCGTTGTACGTTTTAAATCTGTTTGAATTTGAAAAAAACAAAACAATTATCGACGTAGGAACGGGTGCCGGATTTCCAGCGATACCATTAAAAATAGCGAGGAACGATTTGGACTTCACGTTGCTCGACAGCCTGAGAAAAAGAGTTGATTTCTTAAAAGATGTAATAAATGAACTGAAACTCACTAATATCAACGCCGTTCACGAAAGGGCAGAGGAATGCACGAGAACAAAACAGTACAGGGAGGCTTACGACTACTGTATTTCCCGTGCAGTTTCGAAACTCGACACATTGTCCGAGTATTGTCTTCCATTTGTAAAAGTCGGAGGATATATGATTGCTATGAAGGGCAAATCCGACGAAACAGATGTGGGAACTAACGCCATCAAAATTCTCGGAGGAAAAATCGAAAAGACAATTGATTACAAGATTGACGGCGAAGACAGAAGTCTAGTCGTGATTAAAAAAATAAAAGAAACTCCAAAAAAATATCCAAGAGGAGCTGGCAAACCAAAAAAGAATCCTCTTTGATTTTGAAAATTAACTAGAGTGCATTTAAGATGCACTCTTTTTTCTTTTATAAAATGTTTCACGTGAAACTTTTTTCTCGGACGAATTAAGTGATATAATTTAATTGAGAAAAAACAACTCTCTGAGAGGCGATTTAAGAGGGGTAAAATCAAAAAAAGGTATTATGATATGGAGGAAATATGAAAGTTCAAATAATAGCCGTAGGGACGGAATTACTCTTGGGAGACACTTTGGACACCAATTCCAACTACCTTTCCATCAAAATGAAAGAGCTCGGATTCGATTTGTATAAAAGAGTGGTGGTCGGAGATAATTACGAAAGATTGCACAGAGAAATAACAGAGGCTTTGCAAAACAATGACCTCATTATAACCACAGGAGGTCTCGGACCAACGGAGGACGATATCACCAAGAAATGCTGCTGTGATTGTCTGGGCAAGGAAATGGTGATTAACGAGGAAAGCTACCTTCGTCTCCGCAAATACTTCAACGAGGATGAAAATGCGATTGAAACAAACATCAGCCAGTGTATGTTTCCCGAAGATGCGATTGTATTTGAAAACAGAAATGGCACATCGGATTGTGCGTTGATAGAAAACAACGGCAAAATGATACTTTTTATGCCGGGTCCACCAAGCGAGATGAAGGCTTTATACGAAAATCAGGTTGAAGATGTTTTGAAAAAATACGCGAGTGACTGCATTTTATCGGAGACGTTGAACATTTCAATCTTGGGTGAGTGGGATATGAATGAAAGGGTCAAGGACATTATCCAATCGTCAACAAATCCTACGGTCGCCCCTTATTTCAAGAAGAACAAGAGAATATTGAAGATTACAGCGAAGGCAGTGGATAAACAAACAGCAATTCGTATGATAGATGAAAAGAAGAAAACACTACGAGAAAGGCTTGGCGTGTATGTATTTGGTGAAAACGACGAAACGATTGAACAGTCACTGTACAAAGTTTTAAAGGAAAACGACTTGACTATAATGACTTCCGAGTCCATAACTGGAGGAATGATTGCAAGCAAGCTCGTTAACGTTGCTGGTATAAGCGATTACTTGAAAAGGTCTTTGGTTGTCTACTCAAATGAGGCAAAGATTGACTTGCTGGGAGTAAAAAAACAGACGATAGACACTTGCGGCGTCGTGAGCGAAAATGTTGCAGCGGAAATGGTTCAGAGAATGTTCGACAAATTCCAAGTGGATTGCGCGATATCTACCACGGGCTACGCTTCAGGAGAAAATGCCGGTCTTGTCTACATCGGTTTAGGATACAAAAACGAAATAAAAACGCTAAAATTACAGCTTTACGGAGAGAGAAATAAAATAAGAAACAGGGTTTCTAACAGAGCAATCAGCGAGCTTCGCCTTATGATTTTGAAAAATGTTTCACGTGAAACATTTTAGCATATTATTTGTGCTATAATATTTATGGAAGGAGCTGTAAATTTGAAAACAATATGTGTATTTAATCAAAAAGGTGGAGTTGGAAAAACGACTACTGTTGTTAATTTGTCAGCAGCTCTTGGCTTGAAAGGCAAAAAAATACTCGTTGTTGACTTGGACCCACAGGGAAACACGACTTCTGGATTTGGAGTTAACAAGTTTGAATTGTCAAAAAGCGTCTACGATTTGATGGTTCACGATGAATTTGACGAGGATTTTATATTGAACACGGATGAAGAAAATGTCGATATAATCCCAGCGACATCGGATTTGTCAGGCGTTGAGGTCGAGCTTATAAATTCAAATAACAAGGAAAAGGTGTTGAAGGATATACTTTCTAATGTAAAAGGATATGATTACTGCTTTGTAGATTGTCCTCCATCATTGGGCACGTTGTCCATAAACGCTCTAGTGGCGGCGGATTCGGTTTTAATCCCTATCCAATGTGAGTTTTACGCACTTGAAGGGGTCAGCCAGCTTATGAACACTATCAACTTGGTGAGAAGTTCGCTTAACGAAAACCTTGAAATAGAAGGCATCTTGATGAGTATGTTTGATGGTAGGAACAATCTAAGCTTGGAAGTGGTTGAAGAAGTTAAAAAATACTTCAAAGACAAGGTGTTTACGACGATGATACCTCGCAATATTAGATTAGCAGAAGCCCCAAGCTATGGAATGAGCGTCATTCGTTACGACAAAAACTCCAAAGGAGCCATTGCTTACAAGAGATTAGCGGAGGAATTTGTATAATGGTTAAGAAAAAAGGATTGGGCAGAGGGCTTGATGCCCTTATTCCACAAAATATTATAGATACGACAAGTTCAGATTCGATTGTCAAAATCGAACTATCCAAAATAATCAGGAGAAAAGACCAACCGAGAACTTATTTTGAAAAAGACAAGATTAATGAACTAGCGAACTCAATCAAGGAATACGGGGTTATTTCGCCGATTATTGTCAGGAAAAAGGGCGACAAATACGAGATAATCGCCGGTGAGAGAAGATTTTTGGCGAGTACGCAAGCTGGTTTGACCGACATTCCCGTAATTGTCAAGGATATGGAGGACAAAGAAGTCAGGGAAGTCTCACTCATTGAGAACATTCAACGTGAGGATTTGAACGCAGTCGAAGAAGCCGAAGCTTACAAGAGTTTGATGGAGAGCTATGAGTTAACTCAGAAGGAGTTGGCGGACAAATTATCGAAGTCAAGGTCGTATGTGGCAAACACATTGAGATTGTTAAACCTGGACGACACATCGCTAGAACATCTCAAAAACAAAGAGATTACATCTTCTCAGGCGAGGAGTTTGCTTGCGATTGACGACACGAAAAAGAGAAGAAGTCTTCTCAACAAACTGTTGACAAAGAAAACCAACGTCAGAGAAATCGAAAAAGTTTCGAAAAGCGAAGACCCATTTTTGATGGATTTACAAAATAGATTTGTAGAAAAATTCTCAACAAAGGTCAAAATCAAGCCGATGAGAAAAGGTGGAAAGATAGAAATAGAATATCTATCGAATGATGATTTAGAAAGGATTATGGAGGTATTAGAGCTATGATGTTTATGGATCAAACATTAGAACAATTTATTGACAATGTTAACTCAAAGGAACTGCCAGGTGGAGGTTCTATCAGTGCGTTGACTGCACTTTTAGGTGTTGGAATTGGTAATATGAGTTTCTACTTAACTGAAGACAAGAAGTCTTTCAAAGCATTGGACGAAGAAACTCAACAAAAAATCAAAGGTCATGTAGCTAGACTCACTGAAATCATCGAGGAATTGAAGGGTAAAATGGTTGAAGACACTAAAAGCTTCGATGCAGTTCTTCAAGCTTACAAATTGCCAAAAGAAACAGAAGAAGAAAAAGCTTACAGAAAGAAAATGATTGCTGATGGTTACATCATCGCGACAGAATCGCCAATGTCCTCAGCGAGAGTTATGATGGAAGCATTAGAATTGATTAAACAAATATCTAAATACATCGATAAATATGCAATAACAGACTTGTTGGCAAGTGCATATTTATTACATTCCAGTATGAAATCTGTTATGTTGAATGCGAAGATAAATATGAAGCAATTAGGTGATAGTAGCAAAGTTTCCGAAGAAATAGCAACTCTTGAAGATAAATCAGAAGTTCTATTGAGAGAAGTTGAGGAAGTATCTTACAAAAAAATCGGAGAAGTATAATGACTTATTTTGACAATGCTGCGACGAGCTTTCCAAAACCGGAGGTTGTTTACAACAAGCTCGATGAAGCAATGAGGGAATTTGCCGCAAATCCTGGCAGAAGCGGACACAAGTTGTCGCTTAAAATGGACAGGGCTATTTTCAACTCTAGGATGAATATAGCTGAATTTGTCGGAGGCACGAACCCTCTTAATTTGATTTTCACATTGAACTGCACAGACAGTTTGAACACGGCAATAAAGGGCCTCGTGAAAAAGGGTGACCACGTCATAACGACATCGTTGGAGCACAATTCAGTTCTAAGACCACTTCACAAGATGCAGGAAGATGGATTCATCGACTTGACAGTTGTCTATGCCGATGAACGTGGGATTTTAGATGTGAAAAAGGTTGAAGATGCTATCACCGACAAGACGAGAGTTTGTGTGACGACAGCGATGAGCAACTTGACAGGAACTATTGTCGATTTTTGCAAAATCGGTGAAATTATGCACGCTCACAATATTTTATACATCGTGGATGCCGCACAGGCGATGGGATATTTGGATTTCGATATGAAAAATATGCCGATAGATGTGTTGTGCTTTCCTGGCCACAAATCGTTATTTGGACCTATGGGAACAGGTGCGATGTATATAAATGATGGAATTGATATCAAGAGTTTGAAACAAGGTGGAACGGGGTCACATTCACAAGATTTAGACCAACCAATAGAATACCCGGACAGACTTGAAGCAGGGACTATAAACGGTCCTGCAATCTACGCACTTTCTGCCGGTGTTGACTTCATCAGAGAAGTTGGCTTGGAAAACATCAGAGACCACGAAAACAAGCTAAAAGATAGATTTATAAATGGCCTGAAGGACGAAAAGGCAATCACAATGTACGGAAGCTTGGATGAGCATCAGGGACCAGTTGTGCCTGTCAATGTCGAGGGAATCGGTTCGAGCCAATTGGCATACATCCTAGATGACAAGTACGATATTGCAACGAGAGCAGGTCTTCACTGCGCACCTCTTGCTCACAAGACCATTCACACACAAGATATCGGTGCAGTGAGGTTTTCGTTTGGACATTTCAACACGGAAGAAGAAGTGGACAAGGCAATCGAAGCGTTGAAGGAAATCAACAGAGGAGAAAAAGATGGGGCAATCTAGTGCTGTCAACACTATCTTGATTATTTTAATGGTGCTAGTAGCGTTAATTTCTGTGATTAATTTTCGCAAAATCAACATCGTCAACAAGAAAGTCAACAGGGTAAAACGAAGATATGACGCACTTTTTAGGGCACAAGACGAGGACATCGAGGATATTTTAAATCAGAACTCGACTGATATCATCGAAAATCAGAAAAAGATTGAACAATTGACGAAGACTGTCGAATCTGTGGAGACTTTGCAATCAATGTCGCTTCAAAAAATCGGACTTGTGAACTACGACGCATTTGAATATTTGACAAACAAATTGTCGTATTCTCTTTGTCTGTTGGATGCAAACGACAATGGTTTGATAATAACTTCGATTTTCGGAAGAGAACAGTCTACAAATTACATCAAGATAATAACAAACGCAAAGTGTAGCGAAAAATTGAGTCAAGAGGAGAATGAAGCCTTGAAAAAGGCTTTGAATTAATAGTTAAAGCAATAAAAGTAATAAGTTGAGAAAAGGGGAAAAATGGATATATTTGAATCATTAAAATCAAAAATTTCAGGGAAAAATCTAAAAATCGTGTTTCCTGAAGGAGAAGAACCAAGAATTTTGAGAGCGGTAGCTAGATTGAACGAAGAAAAGATAATAACTCCAGTTGTTCTTGGTGATGAATCAAAAATAAAAGAGCTAGCAGAAAAAGAAGGGTTAAACATAAACGAAGTCAAGATTGTCAATCCACTAAACGCAGGTGATTTCGACGAAAAAGTTCAACAATTTGTCGAAAGACGTAAAGGGAAAAACACAGAAGACCAAGCGAAGACTATGTTAAAAGATGTGAATTACTACGCAACGATGATGCTTTACAATGGCGAAGTTGACGGTCTCGTATCGGGAGCGGTTCACTCGACAGGTGACACTGTCAAGCCTGCACTTCAAATCATCAAGACAAAACCGGGCACAAAATTGGTGTCGGGTGCTATGATAATGATTGGGCCAAATGGTGAGAGATACTTGTTTTCGGACATTGCAATCAACATCGAATTGACAGAAGAACAATTGGCGGAAGTTGGAGTTGTAAGTGCAGAAACTGCGAAGTTATACGACATAGACCCAAAAGTTTCCTTCCTTTCATTCTCGACAAAAGGCTCTGCAAATCATCCATTAGCACAAAAGGTTGCAAATGCGACGAAAATCGCACAAGAAATGGCACCGGAACTACCAATTGACGGTGAAATGCAGTTTGACGCATCAATTGTGGAATCAGTAGGAAAACAAAAAGCGCCGGATTCGAAAGTAGCAGGTCATGCAAATGTGTTTATTTTCCCAGATTTACAAGCAGGCAACATCGGCTACAAAATCGCACAGAGATTGGGCAAATTCGAGGCGATAGGACCAATCTTGCAGGGAATGGCAAAGCCTGTCAATGATTTGTCCCGTGGATGTAACGAAGAAGACGTCTACAAATTAGCCATCATCACAGCTGCTCAGGCATTGTAAATTGAAAAAATAGTCTGTTATCACTAATAACTTTTATAGTATTCTTGTTATTCTCGGGATTTCTGGTTGAAATCACGCTATGGGGACAAAATTTCACGAGAATAATGCTCGTTGCTTCGAGGCATCTTGTTAGTGGTGACATGATTTTCGGCAGAAAAGGTGACATCTTTGAATGAAGTTGTATTGATAGCCGGTGGCACTGTGTCCACAACGGCAATCGCAAAACACTTCAGGGAATTTGGACTTAAAAAAGTGTATATGCCGCTGATGTTTATAATAATTATACATTTGGCATATACATTATTATACAAAAACAAATCAAAGCAACAAAGATAGGTGTGTGCCTATCTTTGTTTTTAAGGGGAAAAATGGAAGTAGTAGATTACTTGTATATGTTCTTCTTTTATGCGATTTTTGGATATGTGTGGGAAGTAATCTGGGTCAGTTTGAACGAGAAAAAGCTCACAAACAGAGGGTTTGTGTACGGGCCAATCCTGCCGATATACGGCTTCGGAGCGGTATTCATAACGCTTTTTGTCGACAAAGCAATATCCAGATTTAGCGATTCACTCATCGTAATCTTCACTTCAGGTCTTGTTATCGCGACATTTCTCGAACTCGTCAGTGGAGCTACGATTGAAAAAATATTCAAAGTAAGATACTGGGACTACTCTAAGAGGTTTATGAACTTCAAGGGCTTGATTTGCCTGCGTTCGTCGATGTTTTTCGGAGTAATGTCGATACTTATGGTCAGACACACCAACATTTTCATTTATAACTTGCAAAAACAAATTCAACACAGCAACTTTGCTTTCGTGATTTACGTTCTAACGGCTGTTTTTGCTGCTGATGTGGTGGTTTCTACAAGACAAGCGTACGGATTTAGAATTTTGATGCAATACCACGAGAAAGTCGATTCGTATTTGAAGGAAATTCAAAAAGAACTCATGGAAAAAGCTCAGCAAAATTCCACAGAATTGGAACGCAGTATTTCAGAAATCAAGAGCGCCATCAGAGAAAAAATCGACAACAAAAATATCCGACAATCCTTCATATCGAACAGCAAAAAAATCCTCGATGACAGGATAAATCGCGAGACTGAGATTAAGCAAAAACTCAAAAAATTTGTCGAAGATAGGATTGATGACCTCGACAGATTGCAAAAAATCGACAACAAAATTGATTCTGTCTACAACAGAAGAATAAGACGAATCAACAGACACCACAAAAATATCGAGAAAATCGCCAAGAGAAACAACATAACATACAAAAGATAAAATCTCCACTGCAATCGAGTTGATTGTGTGGAGATTTTTTGATTCTCATTGTTCATAGTATTTGATTATTTCGTCGGCACAAACATTCGAGTTCACGTTGTCAACCTTCAACTCGAAGTCCTTTTTCTTGACGGCGTAGTTTTTGTCGTAGTATTGCACTATAAGAGTTCTTATAATGTCATCGTAGTCTTTTTCTTCGAGTTTATCCAACAAAATATCGGAGTTGGCCTTGCCGATGTATTTGGACAAGTATTCTATGCCGATTTTGATGTCGGGGATTGATTTTTCGCTTTGCAGGTAGTCATTTTTGATTCTTTCGATTCTCTTGTCAATCGAACAATTCACGAATACTTGGTGGGCGGAATTGTTGTAGGCTTGGCGTAGGTCTTTGACGACGTTGATGGTGCCAATCTTGCTGCTCTCGCTTTCGACAAACACGAGCTTTCCGTCAAACTCAGTGAACTTTTCATAAAGAAGGCTCTCGAACATTTTTTGCGAAGGCTGTTTGCCAAGTCCTGCGTTGCCGAGGATTGAGCCACGGTGATTTGCGAGTTTTTCCAAGTTCAGCACATTGTGTCCTTCTCTTTCGAGAAAATCCAGAATCTCCGTCTTTCCGACGCCCGTGAATCCGTTGATGTTGACGTATTCGTGCGATTTGATTTCTCGTTCAAGAGCGGATATTACGAATTTGCGATACGCCTTGTAGCCGCCTTTTAGCCTGTAAATTGAAAGCCCCATAGATTTCAGTATGTTGAAAATTACGCTACTTCTCATCGAACCTCGTTGGCAAAAAAGACACACGTTGTGATTTTCCGACAGGTCACGGATTTTAACATAAAAATCCTCCAACTTGACAGAAGCGTATCGAATTGCGAGCTCCTTCGCCTTCTCGTGGTTTCCCATATCGTAAATCGTCGAGATTTCGACTCTTTCATCGTTGTCGAGAATCGGCATATTGATTGCGTGAGGGATGGTTTCAAGATTGTATTCGTACTCACTTCTCACATCTACAAATATTAAATTTTCAAGCTTTATAATTTCCTCGTATGTATTTGAAACGAACATATTACCCTCCAAAATACTAATTATACACCTTTTTTGCATATTAGAAAAGATGTTGACACAAGTTCAGTGAAATATTCTATGACCAATCTCAGAAATACAAACAAAGTAGCAACAAATATAAATATATGACTCATAGACAAAAAATTATAGTATAATCAAGTTAACAAAAGGAGATGGTATGATTATGAAAAATACTTCTAATATTTGCAAATGGTGTTTGGGAATAATTTTCGCATTTATCGCTATATGTGTATTAAAAATATGCGTCTTTAGTGATTACATCGCAGAGTACATAACAGCCAAGGCGCTACCTTTGTCAATAGTGTCAGTGGCTATATCTATTCTGTTTTTCGCCGTAGTGTATGAAAATAAAAAGTAGATTTAGGAAAATTGTTCTAGTCATTGTAAAAAGTGAGTTGGGGTGCAAACCCTGACTTTTTTTGTTGCAATAGATTAAAAAAAGATGCCACCTACAAAATATAGATAGCATCCATTTGCAATGAATTAAAATTTAAAATAATATCTAACCAGCGCCAATAAAAACAAGTGAACCGGATAGAATAGATAGTTTACCAATTTGTGCTGTCTGCCCTTTTTCCCGTTGTAGCAAACCGTCATAAAAAATCCCAAGCACGAGTACACTTCTTTGATAATCGACAAATATCCAAGTCCAGCCGAGATTACAGGCTTGTCGTAGAAAATATAGAACAAATACGCAAGTACAATCGCGTTGTAGTCGTAGTCGAGACTTAAAAGCATCGCCAAAAATCCGAAGGCGATTACAATTACAATCGACACGAAATACCAGAAAATCTTGTTGGTGATTTTTGATTTCAGATAATCAATCAGCCAAATTGTCACCAAACACAACGCCAAAGTGAACATCATATTGTTCCAGTACGGGTCGAAAAACACCTTCGAGGTGAACATATCGAAAGGCACTTCCGAAATAATTGCGAATACAAGCAAGTTGCGAAGATATTTCAACCTATCGTGCGTCTTGAAAAACCCCTCGACAATGAAAAATATAAATATAGGAAATGCAATTCTTCCCAATATAGATAAAAAGTTCGATACATAAAGTAGCCATCCCTTACCTGTCAGAAAATGCGTGACGATGGAGTTGTTCACGTGGTCTATCAGCATCGACAAAAATGCAATGTATTTTAACTGTGCTGCGTCAAATATTTGAATTTTTTTTAGCTTTTCGTTCTCAAATCTTTTGTTTAAATCCATAAATTCCCCCTTTTTGTTGAATACAATGTATCATACTATAAATCGAAAAAATTGGCAATATATTTACAAAAATTTACAAATAAAATCGTAAATTTTAAAAAAAATGAAACATTTCCTCTTAAAAAAACATAATACGAATGAAAATTGAAAATAAAAATACTAGTAAATTTTGCATATTTGTTAGTACGCCAACAAAAACTTTAATATGTGTTAGTGCGCTAACTTTTTTTTATCAAGATATATGGTTTAATAATAGTATAAGGAGGGTGCTTATGGAAAAAGATATTTTGATTGTTAGTAATAATAGTAGTGTAATTAACAAATATCAAAACAGTATTGAAGTCAAAGGGGAATATTTGGATGTGTTATATAAAGTAAGAGATCTCACACATTTGGGATATTCTTTGGTGACGCATCCTCTAGCTGCATCCATCAGGATGTTTTATTCTCCGGTTAGAAGCGTTGTGTTGAAGAAGGGATTTTCGGAAAAATCCATCGAGATTATCGAAAACTCCATCACAACTTATCAAAACACAATGGGAGAAAGAAAACCAGACTACCGAAATAATGACGATTATTGCGTGTTGGATGCGGTCTTACTTAAAGAAGGTATAGAGAATTAGAGAAGGAGTAGGTTATGAAATTAGAATATCAAAATTGTTTGATAGAAGATGTTAAGTTTTCAGATGTGACTAAAGTTGAAAACAAAACACTTTTTATCAACAAAGATGAGATGATTGATTTTTTGAAAGACGTTGATTTTGTAACGGAAATCGATATAGACATTGCAAAACCGGGCGAAAAGACAAGAATCATTCCAGTTAAAGATTGTATCGAGCCTAGATTTAGAGTTGGCAGAACTAACAAAACACCAGGCGTTACAGGAGAAATCGAACAACTTGGTGAAGGTATCACTAAGATTATGAAAAATGTCGCTGTAGTAACTGTCGGTGATGTAGTTGGTTTCCAAGAAGGTATCATCGATATGTGGGGAGAAGGAGCTGATTATACTCCATTTTCTAAGACATTAAACGTTGTTGTCGATATAAAAGTTGAAAAAGGCATCGAACCACACGAACACGAAACTTGCGCAAGACTTGTTGGTTTGAAATCGGCTGAGTATTTGGGATACGCTTTGGAAAATGTAAAAGCTGACAACAGCGAAGTATTCGAAATAAAAGACATAAAGACAGAATCAGAAAGACTTAAAGATTTGCCAAGAGTTGTCTATGCACAAATGATGATAGCGCAAGGTCTACTTCACGATGTTTACATTTACGGAGTAGATGTTAAGAAGATTCTTCCTACAGTTCTTCATCCTAACGAAGAATTAGACGGAGCTGTTGTAAGTGGTAACTGCGTAGCTGCTTGCGATAAGATTACAACTTACCAACACCAAAACAATTCAGTTATAAAAGAATTATACAAGGAACACGGCAAGACTATCAACTTTGTCGGAGAAATTATGGTTCCAGAGCTTACTACTTTGGATGGTAAATTCAGAACTTGCGATTACACTGTAAAACTTTGCAAGATGTTAGCGGCAGACGGAGTTGTTATATCAGAAGAAGGATACGGAAATCCAGACTCAGACTTGGTTATGATTTCATCGGGATTGGAAAAAGCTGGTATCAAATCAGTTCTAATCACTGACGAATGTGCTGGTTGGGCAGGAGATTCTCAACCATTGGCAGATGCTAAGAAAGAAGCATGTGCAGTTGTATCTACTGGAAACGTATCACACCTTGTTCACTTGGATAAACCAGACAAGATTATCGGTAGTGTTGAAGCTATCAAGAACTTAGCTGGTGGATGGGATGGATGTTTGGATGAAGAAAAAGGAACAATAGTATGCGAACTCAACGCAGTTACTGGTTCTACATCTGAAATAGGATTCCACAATCTTACAGTTAAGCTTTACTAGGAGGTTATTATGAAGAGAATATTATACTATGTAAATCAGTTTTTTGGACAAATAGGTGGAGAAGACAAAGCTGATTATGAACCTCATTTTGAAGAAAAACCTGTAGGTTGTGCACAAGCCTTCGACAAGGCTTTGGTAGACGGACAAGTTGTAGGAACAATCGTCTGTGGTGACAACTACTACAACGAACACAAAGAAGTATCAGACAAATTCATACTAGATGTATTTGAAAAAGTAAAACCAGACATAGTCGTAGCAGGACCTGCATTCAACGCTGGTAGATACGGTATGGCTTGTTCGGGAGTTATCAATCTATTAAAAGACAAAGACGTTCCAATGGTAACAGGAATGTACAACGAAAACCCAGCAGTTGATATGTGTAGACTTAACAGCTACATCATCTTGACAGCTGATTCAGCAGCAAAAATGAAACAAGCCATCAAAGAAATGGCAGCATTGACTAATAAAATAATCGAAGGCAAAAAGCTTTCTCCAAAAGAAGACGGATATCTTGCACAAGGAAGACGTTTGACAGAATTTTCTGACAAAATCGGAGCTAGACGTGCAGTTGAAATGCTTCTCAAGAGATTCAACAACGAAGAATTTGAAACAGAACTTCCAATGCCAGAATTTGACGAAGTTGAACCAGCAGCACCAATCGCTGATATGAGCAAAGCTACAATCGCACTTATCACAACTGGTGGTGTTGTTCCTGAAGGAAACCCTGACAAAGTTCAATCGGCATCAGCACAAAAATGGGCGAAATACGATGTCAGTGATTTGGACGAATTGAAGGGCAAATTTGTCACAATCCACGGAGGATTTGACCCTGTATACTGTAACGCAAAGGCAGACAGAGTTGCTCCATTAGACCAACTTACAAGACTTAAAAAAGAAGGCGTTATCGGAAATGTGTTCAAATATTTCTACACTACAACAGGAACTGGAACATCTGTAGCAAACGCCAAGAGATTTGGTAAGGAAATCGGAAAAGAATTGAAGGATGCCCACGTTGACGGCGTTATAATGACTAGTACCTGAGGTACTTGTACACGTTGCGGTGCAACGATGGTAAAAGAAATCGAAAGATATGGTATCCCTATAGTTCATATGGCTACTATAACTACAATTTCACAATCAGTAGGAGCAAACAGAATTATACCTACAGTCGCAATTCCATATCCAGTTGGTAATCCTGAATTACAATCTCGTGAAGATGGATTGAGAGAAGAATTAGTAGAACGTGCAATTAAAGCTTTAGAAACTAAGGTCGACAAACCTACAATATTTAAATCTTAATAAAAGCTTTTTAGCTTTTATTAAGATTTTAAAAAGAAAGGAATTGCTATGAATGAAAAAATAAAAATCTCAAAAGTAGTCAATTATGCAGGAGCCTTCATAGCTTTGCTAATAGGTTCTGGATTCGCAACAGGTCAAGAGTTAATGCAATTCTTCTCATCCTATGGGCTTGTTGGATTAATTGGAGTGTGTATTTGCTTTTTAGCTTTAGCTTTTGTAGGAGTACAATTTGTAAAATACGGCTTTGAAGAAAAATTCGACAATCCTAACGACATATACAAACATATTTGTGGAAAAGGTTTGGGAACATTCTACGATTATTTCTCAATATTTTTCATATTCTTATCATTTACAGTAATGATATCTGGAGCTCAGGCAACAGCAGTTCAACATTACAACGCTCCACCATTTGTAGGTGGAATTGTACTAGGTGCATTGGCAATAATAACGGTTATGTGTGGGCTAAACAGAATTGTAGATGTTATTGGGAAAATAGGACCTGTGATAGTTATATTGGCTATATTAGTAGGATTAATTTCAATAGCTAAAAATATTTCAAGCTTAGGTTCTTCACTAGAAGCGTTGAAAATTTTTGTGGAGAAAAAACAGATTAATCAAGCATCAAATTTTGGATTTGTGGCTTCAGCATTGTCATATGTAGGTTTTTGTATGTTGTGGTTAGCTGCATTTTGTGCAACAGTTGGGAAAAATTCATCGAATTTAAAAGAAACTAAGTACGGACAAATTCTAGGCGCAGCAGGTTTTTCGCTAGCAACTATTATAATGGCATTTGCTATATTATTATCTATAAATGAAGTTCATAGTTCACAAATACCTTCATTAATACTAGCAAGTGATATTAATCCGTTGTTTGCAAACATTTTCTCGATTTTTATAATTTTGGGAATTTACACTACAGCAGTACCACTACTATGGACTGTAATTGCAAGATTCTTTGAAGAAAATACTAAGAAATTCAGAATGGCAACACTTATTATCGGAGTTTTGGGAATGGTAATTGGCCTTTTACTTAAGTTCGATATTTTGGTAAAATATGTATATGTACTAAATGGTTATTTGGGCATAATTTTATTGTTTATTATGGTGATAAGAGCTATAATGAAAAAATAAAAACATATTACCTAGGAAGTGTGGAAATGGCTAGAATATTAGATTTTAAACTATTTGATAATATATCTGAGAGAACAAAGAATGAATTACTTAAATTAGATTTTTTTTCTAAAAACTATGAATCAGGCGAAATGGTTCTTAGCAAAGAGGAAGAGTTAAATTATGCAATGTTTATCGAAAAAGGTTGTTTGAAAGCCTGCGAATACACAATAAACGGAAAGGAAATAGTGTCCTCATATTATCTTACGGGGGACGCTTTTCCCTTTTATTTGTATTTTGGGCATACTCGTGAGTTTCCCTACGATGTTTACGCAACCAAGAAGACGAAGGTGTATTTCTTGCCTTTCAAAGAGTTCGAGAAGATTATGGACACGGACATTGTACTCACGAAAAACATCTTGAAATTTGTAGCGGAATACACTTGTTTCAACAAACTCGTCATAAGAGCGACACAGTATTCGAAGGTGTCGCAGAGACTTGCGTATTGGATTCTTCACTTAGACGAGGTGGATTATTTGAAGCTTCCGACATCTCAGACTATGCTAGCAGATATCCTTCGTGTAAACAGGCCGAGCTTGAACCAGGAATTGAAGAAGTTTGCCGATGACAAGGCAATTTACATTGAAGCGATGGAAATTCACGTCTTAAACAGGGATTATTTACTCAAAATAATTGACTAATTTATCTATCGAAATTAACAAAACAAAATGTTTTTTAGCTAAAATTATACTATAATATTGTTATGGAGGAAAGTATGGAAACCATAATAGTTGTTATGTTGATAGCTAAGTGCTTGATGGATTTCTATTTGAAAAGATTATCCATCAAAAACATTGGCGTGTTTGTGTTGATTTCGGTTTTTTTGTGTGCGATTTTCCGCATAACGGATACAAAATCAAACTACAACTTTGCACTGCTACTTGGGTCTATTGATATGATGGTTGATGATTTCAAAGCTAACGAGGTGTACTGGATTAATTGTATATTTTTCATTCTGTGTAGTATTGTAGTTTCTATATTTTCGAGATTTTATGTTACGAGTTTTCTGATTTTATTAATTCCTGCGATTTTCAATTTCGTGACGAAGGACAGATTTATGGGCAGCGTCGATTCTCTTATTATTCTGGGGCTTGGTATGAGTAAAAATCTTACAGACTTAGTAAATTTCATTTTTTATCTTGGAATTATAAGTGGAATCAGGGCGTTGATGTTTATTATAAGAAAAGAAGCGAACGAGGAGATTGCATTTGTTCCCGTGATTTGGTCTTCTTTTTTGTTGTATGTGGTGATGGGAAATGTTTTTAATTTGTAGGACAAAGAGAAATGCGTTTACTTTGCTGGAAGTGTTGGCAGGGCTGTTCATTATTTCGGTCGTGATTATGGTTTGTGTGATAAAATACGACTTCAAATCAGATATTAATTGCAGAAACGAAATCAACACTCTTCTAAGCGATTTGAAAACGGCGAGGAGCGTTGCGATGAACTCCGGAAAAAGTCTGGAATTTAAGTTAAATGATGGCACCTACGAGATTTCTGACAAGAACAATTCTGAGGTTTTCACAAAGAGGAGTATCAAGTACGGAAAATTGTACTACACAGACGGCAAGTATTCGAAAACTCGTGTTTTTATTGCGGATTCTTCGGCACCGTCCGGATTTCCAAAAATCACCTACGAAAACCACAAATCTAAAATACACATCACTTACAATATTGCAACAGGAAGTGTGAGAAAATATGAAGAAAAAAAGTAAAGGATTCACTCTGCTCGAGGTTTTGTTCGCGCTTTTATTGGTGAGCCTGTGCGTCGTAGTCTACTATCCACAGTTGAAGAATGCGCTTGTTTTGCAGAAAAAGGCAAACACCGAAAGAATCGTTCTGCACGATTTGGACAACGCCATCGAGAGCTTGAAATCGAGTGACGATGTGGACAAATCTATTTTGAGCGAAAATTCCACGGTCAATGTCAAAAAGACCAATCATAACGGTCTAATCGAGGTAGATGTATCGGTGACAAATGGAGATGTTACGAGAAATGTGTCGTTTTACAAACAAAAATAAGGCGTTTACGTTGTTGGAGGTTATGGTGAGTTTGTTCATCTTCTCCATCATTTTGGCGGTGATTTTCCTGTCGTTCAGGGCGAATTTCAAAATAATGAGCCAAAGCTTTGAATCCAAGGACAGGCTCGATGATACAAGTCACACAGCCTACTACATAAAAAGAGAAATAGAACAGTCTTCTTGTGTCTACTTCGATGATTTTAAATGGCGAGATAGTGACAAATCGCTCGGATTTGTGCTCGTAAAAGACGACAAGATTTACAAGCAACAAGCCTACACCTACGTGTACTACGCACTAAAAGACGGCGATATTTACAGATACACATTCACCGATAAAAGAAGTTTCGACAAAATAAAAAACAGCGAATCGCCATCTCGAATCTCGAAGAACTTATTGAGACAAAACGTCGCCAATTTCAGCGCAACACATGATGACAAGAATATTTACATCACAGAAGACAATGAGAAATTTGTAGTCTACATCGGAGAAAAATTAAAATGAACAAAAAATCCAGAGCATTCATAAGCGTGTACGCAATGCTTATGATTTTCGTCGTTGTTGTCGTGATATCGTTCGTTTTGATTCAAGTGACAAACATAAGAAAGACGAACGCATACAAGTACAATTATTTGAACGCCAAAGCGAGGGCGTACTCTGCCGTTCAAATCATAAACGCAAGAAAGCTTTTAGATGACAAATTAAAACAAAATTACAGCGGATATTACAGTCTGAAAATCGACGAGCTCAACTACATCTTCCAAGGCGACATCTACAACGAAGATGACGGTAAAATCAAAAAATTCAGCTTCTTGACGTATTTTCCAAACAACAAAGGCTCGTATGTGAACACGACGATGAAATACAAGAGGGCGGATTTTTTCAAAGACAGGGTCGTATCCGACAAAAAAATAGATGAAGTTTATGACGAATTTAAAGGCAATTACAAGAAAATTGACTTCGAGGAGTGCTTTTTGTACAGCGTAGACAACTCGACGTTTGTCTGCGACAAAAAGAAAGTAGATGAAAAACTAAGAGAAATTGAGGAGAAATCATCCGACAAAAAACAAGACGAACAACCCACTCAGGGCGAAACGTCCGAGCAAGGGAAAATTGACGATGAATTTCTCAAAAGCCTGGTTGTCTTTTCCGAAAAGGCAGACAACATAATCGTCGATTCAAACAAAATCTACATCTACAACGACATCAAAGTGTCGGGGATTTTTGTCGACAAAAACAATATTTTCTACGCAAAAACCACCGGTGACAACTTAAAAATAGAGGTGGATGGACTTTTGCTACTTAAAACACAGACGGCTGTAAACTACACAGTAAAAGGCGAATATCTGTCAATCGAGCCTGCGACAATCAAATTCACAGAAGATGACAGCAAATTTAAAACCAACAAATACGAATTTGTTTGCAGCTATTTCAACTAGACAATACATTTGAACAACTATGTGTACTTGTTGTATAATATATTTGATAAGTAAAAAGGGAGGGTTTGCTTATATGACAAAATTTAATAAATACGACGATATGAAGAGCAAACGTTCCAAATATCGCGATGATTTTTTTGAAATCATAGAATTTATGGGAGAAACACTGGAACTTCCCATAAATAAATTCAAGAATATGAAAAACGGATTGCTGTCGATGACAATCGTAGCCTTCATAATAAGCGTGTTTTTGGACTACTACTCCAGCTTTGACATCAGCCGATACATATCGGGAAACGAAAAAGTTGGAACTATATATTTCGCAATAAGGTCGTTGTTCATATTCGTCTTGGCTATAATAAAATTCAAAATAATCTACAGAGTCGCCAACATATTCTTCTTCAGTGACAAGTGGAAAATAGACGAAAAATACAGCGTACTTTTCTTGGTGATGTTGCAATCGGCATTCTCAATGGCGTTTTATCCATTCGGAGTCTACATTGTAATACTCGAAGCATTCATAATGCTGTTGTTTTTCTTGGCGATGAACTACAACTTCCTACTACTAAAAAAAGTCAACTACGTAATAGTATCATTCGTGTCATTGTATATCGGATTGAGATTTGTAAGATTGTTGCTCTACAACATAATAGTCAACTACGTAGAAAAAAGCGGAATGATTAACCTATAAACAGACGTCCACGAGAGTGGGCGTTTTTTAGTGGGAAAAATCAAAAAGGCAGGCACAAATGCCCACCTTCTTGAATAGAGAATTTTAAATGAAATGGTTAGTTAGCTAATTTGTACGATATTATAGTAATAAAACATAAATACCTCTGATTGTAAAAAATTTAATTAACTATCATTGTAAAAATCATTTTGTTTTCCAATTGATATTATATATATATTCTATCATAGATTTTTGTGTTTATTTATTGGAATATCTTATAAATAACACGCTATTTATAAGCCTGACAAATAAATTAAAATAATGGGTATAAATAAAAAAGAGGTGATTTTGTGTGAAAAAATACGGAGAAGACTTCGCAATCGCAGAACAAGAACCAAAAGTTAGAAAAATCTACGACAACAACCTGCGACAAAACGAAACTCAAATCATAAATCCGGGAAAGCCCACAATCAAAAAAATACACTACGAAGATATAAACGGCCAGCCCACAATAAAAAAAGAAGAAATAATCGAAGTGGGAGAGGATAGAATCGTAAAAATCGGAACAAAGGGAATAGTTGATGACTTTAAAAATCAAAAATCTGACAAATAATGTGAATAATTTTGAAAAGTATGATATAGTATAATGTAGACAAATGAGTTGGGGGATTCATTTGAAATTTACAAGGGGGAAAATAAAATGACAAGTTTAAAAGGAACAAAAACAGCGACTAATTTGATGGCTTCATTTGCAGGGGAAAGCCAAGCAAATATGCGCTACACTTACTTTGCAAAAACTGCAAAAAAAGAAGGATACGTTCAAATATCTATGATTTTTGAAGAAACTGCAAGAAACGAAATGGCTCACGCAAAAAGATTTATGAACTTTTTGAGCGAAGACCTACAAGATGCTGAAATACAAATCGAAGCAGGATTTCCAGTTCACTTAGGAGACACTAAGAGTAACCTCAAATCAGCAGCAGAAGGAGAACACTTTGAATGTTCAAGTATGTATCCGGAATTTGCCAAAATAGCTGAAGAAGAAGGATTCAAAGAAATCGCACGTGTATTCACTGAAATCGGAGAAGTAGAAGAAGCTCACGAAAGAAGATACAGAAAATTATTGGCAAACATCGAAGAAAACAAAGTATTCGAAAGAGACGAAGTTTACCTATGGAAATGCAACAACTGCGGCTACATCCACGAAGGCAAAACAGCACCTAAAAAATGCCCAGCATGTGCTCATCCACAATCATTCTTCGAAATCTTCAGAGAAACTTATTAAAATTATACAATCAAGCCCCAAAAGTTTTATGACTTTTGGGGTTTTTTATTTGAAAAAATCGCTTTAGATTATTAATATTAAAGCGATAATGTAAACAAAAAACCAGCAAAATCTCCTCTAATTTACAAAAAAAGTTGACAACTGGCTAAAAATAGTATATAATCTCTTTGTAAATAATTATCTATGGGTACCAAATAAATATTTTGGTAGTTTTTATCTGATGACTATTGCTCGATAAAGAGCCTGGAAAGCATCTGATGTGATGCTCTTATAGGCTAAAAAGAACAATAAGGTTCAGAGTTTTTACAAGAAAAAATCAGCAAACAAAAAAGCATCAAAACCAGAGATTGCAAAGGCAAGTTAAACTTGAACCGCAGTCTTTTTTTCGTGGTCAATTTTAACTTCCTAAATTTCTAAACGGGAGAAGATAAAATGCTTAGTAGAATGCTAAAATTTTTCGGATTAACTAAAAAAGGATTAATAAAAATAATTCTAGGATGTGCTATCATGGCGTTCGCAGTAGTGAACGTACATAAACAATCAGGAGTAACAGAGGGCGGAGTGCTCGGAATGATGTTGTTTTTGAACAAAGTCTTCGGATTTGACCAATCAATAACATCCGTAGTATTGGATGTGAGCTGCTACGTTCTTGGATTTTCGATAATGGGATTTGATTTTGTGAAGAAAGCCTTCGTAGCCACAATGTCATTTGCAGTATTTGCGAAAATCTTCAACATCATCGGACCGGTGTTGCCAAGTATGTACGATGTGCCATTGTTAGCAAGTATTGTCGGAGGAATCTGCATCGGAATAGGATGCGGACTTGTAGTGAGCGAAGGTGGAGCAGCAGGAGGCGACGACGCCTTGGCGATGACGATATCCACAAAATCGGGACTCAAAATATCATTGGCGTATTTGTTCTCGGACGTCACAGTGTTGGCATTGTCACTTATGTACATTCCAATCGACAGAATTATGTTCTCACTTTTGACAACTGTAATATCATCGTTCTTGATAGGACAATTCGAAGTGAAACTACCAAATCCAGAAATAAAAATGGCAAATCAAGCCATATCAAAAGCTTAAAACAATCAAGCCTAGTGCTTGATTTTTTTATTGAAAGAAAAATTTGGGTATATATAATTAACTGGAGGTTTTTATGGAGAGTACGAGAAAACTAAAATTTTCCAATCTTTTGATTGCGATTTTACAAGGAGTTATCCTTTTACTTTTGTTCGTGATTCCAGAGCTTGTTGTTGGAGTGATTGGAGGAGTTGTTGCCAAGTTTATAGGATTTGATGGTAATTTCCAAGATTTTTATGTGAAAAATGGGGCGGCTTTTCTTCTTTGTGGACAAATCTTGAGGATTATTATTTTCCTTTTAATCATTAAATTTAGAACGAAGATTTTTCAAACGAAATACAACAGGGATTACTTAAAGAAAAGAAAGATTTCTTTTTCTGAAATCGTGAAGCTTTTCGTGGTGGGAATTGGTCTTATTGGTCTTATCAATATTACTGTTTTTTTGATGATGTATTTGGGCAAATTTTTCCCACAAATTGTGGCAAGCCGTGATGTGTACAACAAGGCATCTGAAGAATTGATGAAGGGCAATATGATGTTGTCGGTTCTTGCTATTACTATTTTCGCTCCGATTTCCGAGGAGTTGATGTTGCGTGGGACTTTGTTCACAGAAAACGAACGACTTCTTCCTTATAAATGGGCGATTGTCCTGAACGGGATTGTGTTCGGAGTGTTCCACTTTAATTTGTTCCAAGGAGTGTATGCACTAATCGGAGGGATTGTGATTTGTGCGGTCTACTTCTACACGGAGTCCATTTACGCATCAATTCTTCTTCATACGATTAACAATTCTCTGAGTTTGCTCGTTTCCTTCAACGAAAAGTTGCTTGCAAAATATGCGGTTGTTTTTTCGATTGTGATTTTTGCGTGTACGATATTGATGTTTGTCTTCTTGAAGGATTTCAAGAACGACTGGAAAATCCGACACTCAAATTGCGAGGAAATCGCAGAATGAATTTGAACTTATAGTCTATCCCCGATGCTAAAATTTGCATTGGGGTTTTTGTTTGCAAAAGCTTGTGAGGTTGATTTTTTTGGCTGGAAAATATAGTATAATAGCATATAAGAGAGGTTAGATTATGATTTATTTGGATTATGCTGCGACATCTTTGAAAAGGGTGGAGCTTATTGAATATATTATGAATAATATGATGGATTTTGATGCGAATGCTGACAGTATTCACAAGATGGGAAGACTCGCCAAGAAGACGTTGGAGAGTTCCCGTCATGAGATTGCGAAGTTTTTGAATACTTCTGATGATAGGATTGTGTTCACAAGTGGTGCGAGCGAATCCAACAATTATATCATCAATAATTTTTCCAATGAAAACTACGATATCATCACATCACAAATAGAGCATCCATCTATTTTGAATCCGTTAGAGCACAGCAAATCCAATGTGATTTTGATAGATGCAAATCAAAACGGTGTGGTCAATTGCGACGAAATCATACGAAACATCACACCGGATACAAGGCTGATTATTCTTCAACACGTCAACAATGAAACGGGAGCCATCCAACCCGTGAGAAAACTCGGCGAATACTTGAAAGATACGGACATTTGGTATCACATCGACGCCACTCAGTCGGTGGGCCATATTGATGTCGACATTGAGGATTTGCACTGCGATTCGCTGTCTTTTTCGGGGCACAAACTCGGTGGGCTAAACGGATTTGGGGTGCTATATATAAGGAAGGATTTGGACAATCTGATTTATGCAGGTGAGCAGGAGAATTACAGACGAGGTGGCACTTCTTTTGTGATGGGGGCGTACACGTTGGAGAAATCCCTGGTCAAATCTGTCGAAGAACGTGAGTATATTGCAAATTTGAAGAAGACTTTCTTGGATAATATACATTTTGATTGCGAAATTAATGGTAATGTGGACAATTGTGCATCTCATATTTTGAACTTATACATTCCTTTTGAGAAGAATGATTTCTTGTTGACTTATTTGGATATGCACGGAGTGTGCGTGTCGGCAGGGTCTGCTTGTTCTGCAGGTAGCATCACAAATTCGCACGTGATTGAAAATATGTACGACGGACAAAGGGCAGAACATTCGGTGAGGTTTAGCTTTGGGTTTAAAAACACCGAGGAAGAAATATTGAAAGCGGTAAATGTGTTAAATGAACTGTACGAAAAGGGAAAAAACAATGGATAATTCGAAAATAAAAGTAGTAGTGGGAATAAGCGGAGGCGTGGATTCGTCGGTGGCGGCGCTTTTGTTGAAACAGCAGGGATATGATGTCGTGGGGATTTTTATGAAAAACTGGGACGAGACTGACGACGACGGAGTTTGCACGGCAGAAGAAGATTACAAGGATGCGGTGGCTGTGGCGAATGAAATCGGCATAGATTATTATTCCATCAATTTCGAGAAGGAATACTACGACAGAGTGTTCACTTATTTCTTGGACGAATACAAAAAAGGCAGAACGCCCAATCCCGACATAATGTGCAACAAGGAAATCAAATTCAAAGCGTTCTTGGATTTTGCGATGAAGCTCGGTGCAGATTATGTGGCGACGGGTCACTATGCGAGAATAGAACAAACTGATGACGGAGTGAAGCTACTTCGTGGGCTTGACAACAACAAAGACCAGACGTATTTTCTGAGCCAACTGACGCAAGAGCAAATCAAAAACGTGATGTTTCCAGTTGGAGAACTCCAAAAAAAACAAGTGCGTGAGATAGCCAAGAAATATAATTTGGCAACTGCTTACAAGAAAGATTCTACGGGGATTTGTTTCATCGGAGAGAGAAACTTCAACGAATTTTTGTCGCACTATTTGCCGGCGAAACGAGGGAACATCGTAGATGTCGACGGAAATATCTTGGGCAAGCACAACGGACTGATGTATCACACAATCGGTCAACGAAGGGGACTCGGAATCGGCGGAGACGGAGCAGCGTGGTTTGTGTGCGGGAAAAACTTGGACACGAACGAATTAATCGTATGCCAAGGAGAGGACAACCCACTGTTGTACTCCAACAAATTATACGCCAGTCAATTTGAAACATCGCTTAATCATTTGGACAGAAACGAGTTTGACTGCACAGCCAAATTCAGATACAGACAAAAAGACATCCGAGCGCACGTCAAATTCATCGACGACACAAATGTCGAAGTCACATACGACGACACGAAAGCCGTAACACCGGGACAAGCAGCGGTGTTCTACGACGGCGAAGTGTGCATCGGCTCTGCGATAATAGATGAAGTATACAACGGAGATAAAAAATTAATGGTATAAAACAGTCCACTAGGTTGAAAAATCTGGTGGATTTTTTCCAATTGCTACAAAACGTCAAATAGTGAATAAATTGACGATATTTGTGGTATAATTAATAAAAGCAAAAATGGAGGAGACTATGGAAAAACAAGAAATAAAAGAAGCCATTGATGTATGCGATGATTTGGTGATAAAACTAGAAGATGTACTAAAAGATTTGAAATCAGCAAAAAACTGGGCGTTGGCAGACCTTTTGTTCGGAGATGGTATGATTGGGTTTTTCAAGAGAAGCAAAATGGAAAAAGCACAAAGCAAACTCCAACTAATCAAACAACTCTCACAAAAACTACAAAAAGAATTGTCGGACATTCACGTGGAGCTGGAAGACTTCGGAGATTTGTATTCGATGAAGGAGTTCATGCTAGACATTGTGTTCGACAACCCATTTACCGATTGGAGAATCAGAAAAGAAATCAACCAAGTGTACGACTCGACGAATGAGTACTTGGAAAATATCGAAATGTTGAGAGACAGTCTAACAAAGGAATACAACAAATTGTAAAAATATTTTGGAATAGTTGTTTAAGTTTAATAAAAAGCTTTACACAAAAGGCGGAGTATCATGAAAATGATAAAAAACTTACAATTGTGGCAATACTTTTTGCTATATCACTTGTGTGCAATGCGTATTTTCTAACGAATATGACAAAGGCTGACGATGCTGACACTCATAGAATAATTGAAAGATACGTTAAGGAAAATCCTGAAAAAGAAGACGATACTTTAATTAAAGCTACATTAGAAAAGTTTGCCAAGGACGAAAAACATTTGGTATTGACTCAAAATGGCAAAGACGTAACCAAACAACACGAAAATAAGCTGTTGGAATTCAACAAAAACAAAGACTACAAAGCAGCCAAAGAATACGTCCTCAATGAAAACATATCAATCGGTTATTCAGATGACAATATAAAATAGACAATTAGCAGTTAAGTATATAATTAAAATCTACTATGAAAACAAGAAAAATAATTTTAATGATAATGCTTGCTTTTATTTCTGTAGTGTTATCTATAGTATATGTTGCAAAATCAAATAAGAATATTAGTGATTTATCAGAAATTAACACATCAATTAAAACTTATAAAGTAAGATTTGAAAGCGATAGAGGTTTCGGAAATGATAGGCTTGACATCTATTCTTTTTCATTGAAGAGTCAGGATAATCTCAAAGATTTTAAGCAAAAGAATGACGAACTCGATCAGATTTTTGATAACAATTTTGAGACTATGATGCTATCTGAACAAGAAAAAAACAATCAAATACAAGAATTAAAAGCAGATATTGAGAAATTAAAAAATTCAAAGCATATACTTTATAAGTATATTGAAAAAGATGGAACAAAAAAATTATATTTGTATGATAAAAATGCCAATATAGGTTATTGTATGATACTGACAATATAAAATAGAAAACAAAAATAGCAGCTCATGGCTGCTATTTTACTTTACTACGACTTGTACTCCTTTAAGTATGTCGAATGTTATTTTTTTATTTCTTTTAAATTTTTGACATGCTCTCTATTACTAATATTTAGTTTGTTTTCTTCGATTAACTTCAATATATTATCAATATCTGTTTCGTTTATTATTTCTGTTGATGAAAGTTCTTCAATATTTTTAGCTACTTTTGATATTTTGCAAACTACAGAATTTTTTACTTCAAATTTGATTTCAGCTTCTGGTGAAAAAGCTACTATTGAAAAATATCTCATATAAGGATAAGAATCTTTTATAATGGATTCAACTGCTTTAATGTGGGCGTAGTTTTGCAAAATAGGATTCATGAAGTTTGTTTTATTTCCATAAATATTTTGCGTCCACTTTTTTGCGTGTTCTGATCCATAAATCCAACCTTTATAATTTTTGGTTTCGACTGAAAATATACCATATCTTGAAACTACTAGGTGATCAATTTGTGTAGTTTTTGTATTACCTTTTTTGTTTTCTAAAACAAGGTTGTTTATAATTCTGTATTTTTCTTTATCAAGACTATTTAGTTTGATTTTTACAGCTGATTCACCCATAGCTCCCTTTAGACGTGGTAGCAAGAGCTTGGCAATCACACAAAAAGCTAAAAATAATCCTAAAATAATGTAAATGTCGTGCATAATTATTTCCTTTGTGAAAAATTTTGATAAAAATATATGTTTTCTAATACATTATTTTACGACTACTTGTATTCCTTTGAGTATGTCTAATGTTTCTTGGTTTAGTTTTTTATCGAAGCTGTCAGTTAAGTTCTTGTCGACTGTGACTGTTGCTTCTGGGTTGAATGTTTTGGCGAGGACTGCGTTGGAAAGCACGCAGATGTTGGATACGAGTCCGCACAATTCTATCTGTGAAAATTTATTTTCTCGTAAGTAATCGCAAAGTTCGATGCTGCCGAATGTTGGCTTTTCGATTAGTATGTCTTTTTCTTCGACTAATTGTGCTATTTTTCCGTATAGTTTGTGTCCGTCTGTTCCTTTGATGCAGTGTTTGACTGGAAGAAATTTGCCTTCTTGTGTGTTCAAGTAATTGTCTTGGTGTGTGTCAAATGTGAAGATTATTTCTTCGTTGTCTTCTCTTGCTTTTTTGATTCTGTCACAGATTTTGTCTTCAAGTTTGTTTGCTCCGTCGAAGCCCAAAGCTCCGTCAACGAAATCATTTTGAAAATCTACAACTATTAAAAGTTTTCTCATTTGTATCTCTCCTTTAAGTTATTATATCGCAAATGGAAAAATTTTTACAATAAGTGTTTGAAATATCACAAAATTGGTATATAATCATAAGGTTAGGAAAATTATTTTGAGCAATCAATCGGCAGAATTTTGTTGTTTGATTGTTTTTTATGAAGGAGAAAATATGGAAAAAGTTTATATAACAGGCCACAAGAACCCCGATACTGATTCTATCTGTGCTGCGTTGGCTTACCAGGAGTTTAAGAGTAGAACTGGTGAGGAGAATGTCGAGGCGATTAGGCTTGGTGATGTCAACAGGGAAACTCAATTTGTGTTGGATTATTTTGGAGTGGATGCTCCTACTTTCAAGGATTCGATGAAGTCACAAGTCAAGGATTTGAGTTTTGATGTGGCTATGTGCGTGTCGCAAAATGCGAGCTTGTACAAGGCGACTAATATTATGCAGGAAAAAAATGTGTCAAGTTTGCCGGTTATTGATATTGAGGAGAGACTTTTGGGAGTGGTGTCACTTTCTGATATTACAAAATGCTATATGGATGTGTGGGATGACCAGATTCTTTCTCATTCAAAAACTCCCGTTGAGAATATCATAGATGTGTTGAGCGCAAGTGTGTTGAACATTCCAGAGCAAGACAGGGATTTGCCGGGAAAGATTGTCGTTGGCGCTATGAATCCAGAGCAGATGTCGAGGTTTTTGGAAGAGGGAGATGTTGTAATCCTCGCAAGTAGGGAGGATTCTCAATTAGTTGCGATAGATAAGAATGTGTCTATGATTATCTTGACGGGTGGCAACAAGTTGAATGATGAGTTGCTAGAAAAGGCGAGAAAAAAGGACATTATCGTCATTTCAACGGAGCTTCAGACTTATATGGCAGCTCGTCTTCTTCCACAATCTGTGCCGGTTAATTACGTTATGACGAAGGATGATGTTGTAAGTTTTTCGTTGAATGACACTGTCGATGATGTGAAAAATACGATGTCCAAGACGAGATACAGATTGTATCCTGTTGTCGACAATCAAAACAAGGTTGTGGGAAATATTGCTAGATATCACGTGATAAACGAGGAAAAGAAGAAGCTTATCTTGGTTGACCACAACGAGAGAAATCAGTCCGTTGACGATATGGAGTGCTGCGACATTAAGGAAATCATCGACCACCACAGGGTTGCGAATATTTCTACGCAAAATCCTGTTTATTTCAGAAATGAGCCGTTGGGTTCAACTTGTACGATTATTTCGAAGATGTTTTTGGAAAAGGGCATAGTTCCGACAAGACAAACTGCGGGCTTGTTGTGTTCGGCGATTATTTCCGACACGTTGTTGTTCAGGTCTCCGACAGCGACAGAAACCGACAAGATGATTCTCGATAGAATGGCGAAAATCGCCAACATAAATCCCGAAAAATTTGCGATGGAAATGTTCAAAGCGGGAACATCATTAGAAGGAAAATCACCAGCAGATTTGTTAAACACTGACGTCAAGGCGTTTAAGATAGAGTCATTTGATTGTCGAGTTGCACAAATCTTCTCGATGGATTTGGACAATCTCGAAAAAATCAAAAATAGTTTGCTCGAAGAGATGAACAAAATCAGAAACGACAAAAAAGAATCTACATTTGTACTAATTCTAACCGACATCTTCAGAGAAGAAAGTGAGGTTTTGGTTTCGGGAATGTTCCAAGAGCAATTAGCACAGGCTTTTGATTCGAAGATACACGACAATTCATTCTTGGCTAAGGGGCTTCTTTCGAGAAAGAAACAAATGATACCAAAACTTAACCAAGCTGTGATAAAATATATTCAAGAGAATTAATTCGAAAGGGAGAGATAATTTGAAAATTGCAATTTTAGGGGCAGGAGCAATGGGTTGTATGCTTGCAAAAGCAGCTCAATCTCCTGAAAATGAAGTGAACTTAGTCGATCCATACGAAGCTCACATGAAAAAAATCGAAAAAGATGGAATCAAAATCATCAACAGAGCCGGTGGCGAATGCGTTGTCAAAGTCGATTACGCTAAGACTGACTCGAAGGATTTGGACATTCAAGATGTCGTTGTAATCCTCGTAAAAGGATACGACACAGAAAAGATTTTGAGAGAAAATATGAATTTGGTAGGCGACAAGACGATCGTCATGACTTTGCAAAATGGAATCGGAAATGTCGACATTATCAGAAATGTTGACATCAAAGAGGAAAACATCGCACAGGGAATAATGTTCATCTCCGCGTCAATCGAAGAGCCGGGCGTCATCAGCGCAGGATATGACAGCGACAAAACCAATATTATTTTCGGAGCTGTCAGCGACAAGCACGACGACAAAGTATTCAAAGACATCGAAAAAGCTTTCAACAAGAATGAAATAATCACAGAATTAAATCCAGACGTGGACAGAATAATGTGGAGAAAATTATACATCAACGCCATATACAACCTACCTTGCGCAGTTATGCACTTGTCCACAAAATACACTAGAACTGACGAAAACTCCGTAGCGATTTTGAAGAAAATCTCAGACGAGTTCATAGCCGTTACTGACAAATTGGGCTACAATTTCGACGGCGACAAACTTTTCAGAAAATACGTCACAGATGCATTCGAAGAATACGGAGACATATTGCCATCTGCAGCACAAGATACACAAAAACACAGAAAAACAGAAGCAGAATTCTTGAATGGAGCAATCGTAAGACAAGCGAAGAAACTTGGACTAGAAGCACCAGTCAATGAAACAATCTACAGACTAGCAATGGTTCAAATGAACAACTACGATAATAGATTTTAGTTTGATTTTGGGAATATAAATCAACGAAAATTGCGAGGAAAATTTATGTCAGAACAAGAAATTTACGAAATTACGAGAAATTATGCCGTAGTCACAGCGGTATTCCTGCTCGTCAACATTTTTAATTTTTACATCACATTGAAACAAAAATCAAACGTGATTCTCAACGTAGTGGTAGCAATCGTACAAGTTGCGTTGGTGTTTGGAATGTGGAATATGAACTTCACAATCACGTTGCTACACGATGGAATGGGCGCAAATGACACAATGCTCGTGAAATTCTGCTTATACGGAAATATCTTTGCACTATTATTGATGGGTATTAGCGCAATAATAACCATTAGAAATATCTTAAAACAACGTAAAGAACAAACAAAATAAAATTACTAAAACAAGACCACCAACAATAGTTGGTGGTCTTTGTCTACAATTGTACAGATTGATTATTGCCAGTAAATATTATAAAATGAATTAAAACAGGAGGGAACGTATGAAAAACAAATTCAAATTAATCGTTTGCGTGAGCTTTATTTTGGTATTATTTGCAAGTTGCAACCAAAGACAAGATGAGCCTACAAAAAAAGCCACAGGAGTTGAATCCAAAAACGTAACCACAGAAGAAGACAAACAAAAAGCCATCGCAGAGTACGAACAAAACATCAAAGGCGTCAAGGAAATCAAAGTTGCAGAGCTTTCCAAAGTGAGTGCCGGAAAAGAAATCACGGTGTATCTTGGAAGAAAAAATTGCCCAGATTGCCAGAAGTTTTCAAAAATATTCAAGCCGTTCGTGTCGAAATACGAAATCTACTACATAGATAGCGTCGCTGGAATCAAAAAATCTCCAGAAGATTTGAAGAAATTCAGAACCAACAACGACCTCAAAACAGTACCAGCGGTGTTCAGGGTTAAAGACGGCAAAATCACCGACAGAATGAACATCGACGACAAAGTGGGAACTACATCAGAAGAACTACAAAGCTTTTTTGATAAAAAATAAGTCAAAGCCATAACGTTAGTTATGGCTTGTTGTATTTATTAGGATTGTTACCAAACTTCTTTTCCTGTAACTTTTCCCCAATCAATATCTTCTTTTTCATATTGCCCATTAAAATCTTCAAACAAATCTTCAATCTTCATTTCATCATCAGACGAATTTTCGATTATTAGTTTGTTGTACTCAATTTTTAAATCTAAAATATCATCGTCTTTCCAATTCAAAACATCCAAAATCAACCTTGGAATTTGCAACACATGAGAATCTCCACACTTAGATAATTTGGTTTTCATAATTCCTCCAAAAGCTAAATTATTAATATCTAATATATACTTTTTTAAAAATTTCTGAATGTAATTTCCTAAATATTAAGAAAAAATTAAAGAAAAAAATTCAAAGTATTTTTTGGGAATATTTTCACAAATAAGGTTATATTTTTACTTAAAGTTGCTTATTTTATTAAAAAACAGGGTAAATATACAATAAGTTTAATAACTGAAAATATTTTTAGGAAAAATAGTTTATGAAAACAATTAAAGTGGAATAAACGTCGCAATCCAGAATCAAAGAAACGCACTAATCTGATGTATTCGTGGTATTATGCTGATGGATTATATAATTATTTAAGATATAATCTAGGTATTTTTTAGAATAGGAAAAATAATGGGGATGTCAATAGATGGATATTACAAATAAAAAATTTTTTAGAGGTTTATTAACCCTAATTTTTATAGCTGTTATATCGACAGCGTGTGGTTCTAAAAAAGAAGTCAAACTAACAAATGAACAGAAAATATGTGTTGGAAACTATTTTGATAGGGCTTTTAAGGGTATTGAGGTAGGAAAAGACAGAAAACTGACAGATAATGAAATTAAACAAATTACAAAAGTTTTTGTTGAAAAACTGCCTTCATCTAAATACTATGAAATTAAAAATATAACTTCTAATTTTTTCGAAGCGGGTAACTATAATAATCCTAAAGAAATGAATTTAGAAGCATTTATTTCATATTTTCCTAACAAAAATTTAGAAGAAAATACAAATGAGTTTAAAACTACTATAAAAAAATTAGAAAAGCTGGATAATTTTTCTGAGTTTGAATCTTCGAGTAAACTTATGCCATTGGTAAAAATCGATAAGAATCTAGTTGATGCAACATTGCAGAAATATGCAGATATTGTTTCAGATGATATGATATATAAGGATAAATGTTTGTATTTGAAGGAAACTAATAGTTATTATACATTTGTAAGCGATGTATCTATTGGCACTTTTTATCCAACTGAAGGAGAAATCAAAGGAAATAATTTGATATTAGAAAACTCATATTCAACTCTTATACTTGAATTTAAAGACCACAAATTCATCATTAAATCTTTTATAGAAAAATAAAAATAATAACGGATTGTAGATTTTACTCTACAATCCGTTATTTTATTCCAAAACTATGAGAAGTTGGTCTGTGTCGATGGTGTCATTTTCTTTTATCAGGATTGATTTTACAATTCCCTCTGATTTGGATAGTATGTTTGTTTCCATTTTCATAGCTTCAACTACTACCAATGGGTCGTTGACTGATACTTTGTCGTTTTCTTTGACTAGAACTTTCACGACTCTTCCTGGAATTGATGCCCCGATTTCTTTGTCGTTGTTAGGGTCTGCGATGGATTTGTTGTCTTCTTCACGTTCGGTGATTTTTGCAGACTCATCGAACACTCTGACCTCACGTCGGTTGCCGTTGACTTCGTAGGTGAAGTTTCGGTAGCCGTCTTTTTCCAATCTTCCTTTTTCGATTAGTTTGATGATGAGGATTTTGCCTTCTTCTATCGGAACTTCGACTGTTTCTTTTTCGTTTATTCCTTCGAAGAATGTCGGAGTGTCCATATAAGTGAAGTTGCCTTTTGCCTTTCTGTAGTCGATGTAATCTTCGAATACTTTCGGATAAAGTGCGTGTGAGATGATGTCTTTTTCGTCAAATTCCATTTTGTATTTGTCTTGTAAATCTTTTTTGTCTTTGTCAAAATCAAATGGGTCGAGGTAAAGCCCAGCTCTCTTTGTGATTGGCTTTTCACCTTTTAATACGATTTTTTGTAATTTTTCGTTGAATCCACCTTCAGGTTGTCCCATCATTCCTTTGAAGAATGAAATTACGGAATCGGGATAGTCGAGGCTTTTGCCTTTTTCGTAGATGTTTTCCGGAGTGAGTCCGTTTGACACCATAAATATCGCCATATCTCCGACCATTTTTGACGAAGGTGTAACTTTGATAATGTCGCCGAGCATATCGTTGACTTTTTTGTACATTAATTTGACTTCGTCGAATTTTTCTCCAAGCCCGAACGATTCTACTTGTGGTTTGAGGTTGGAATATTGTCCTCCAGGAATTTCGTAGCGATAAATTTCTGTTGTACCGCTTTTCAAATCGCTCTCGAATTGTGAGTAGTAGGAGCGAACGTCCCTGTAGTAGGAGCTTATTTTGTCGCAATTTGAAAGGCTTATTCCCGTTTGACGTGGAGTGTTTTCGAGCGCTGCCACGACGGAGTTAAGCGCAGGTTGGCTTGTGAGTGAACTCATCGAGTTGAAGCAAGTGTCCACGATGTCGACTCCCGATTCGCAGGCGTTGATTATCGTAGCGACTCCGTTTCCCGTCGTGTCGTGTGTGTGCAAATGAATTGGAACAGAGACTTCGTTTTTCAATGCTGAGATTAGTTTCGTTGCGGCGTACGGTTTTAACAACGCGCTCATATCTTTGATTGCGATGATATTCGCTCCGATGGATTCCAGCTCCTTCGCTTTTTTCACGTAATATTCTAGTGAGTATTTGTCTCTTGTTTCGTCCAAGATGTCTCCTGTGTAGCAAAGTGTTGCTTCCAAGATTTTTCCTTGTTCAAGTACGCTGTCACAGGCAAGCCTCATTCCGTCGATGTAGTTGAGCGAGTCGAACACTCTGAACACGTCGATTCCGTTTTCTGCGGCTTTTTGTACGAATTTCACCACGACGTTGTCGGGATAATTTTTGTATCCTACGGTGTTGTTTCCACGAAGTAACATTTGGAATAAAATGTTCGGGATTCTTTTGCGGAGTTCTTGTAGTCTAACCCATGGGTCTTCCTTCAAAAATCTGTAGCTGACGTCAAATGTCGCACCGCCCCACATTTCCAAACTGAACAAGTCCTTCATCAATTCATTGGTAGCTTGTGCGATTGGAACCATATCTCTCGTTCTCATTCGTGTCGCCATCAATGATTGGTGAGCATCTCTTAGTGTAGTGTCAGTTATTAGAAGTTTTTGTTGGTTCAAAATCCAATCGCTGAGTCCCTTCGCACCTTTTTCTTCGAAAATATCTTTGGTTCCTGTAGAATTTGTCTTGGTAAATTCGGGAATTTGCGGAGTGTTGTATTCTTTTTTGTCACCTTTGATGGAGCGTTCGCTTAGAAAGTTCAACACTTTTAATTCTTTATCCGTCGAAGGTTTGATGTCGAAAAGTTTCGGGTTTTTCGAGATAAATCCCGTGTCGCACGTTCCCTTGTGAAATTCTTCTGTGTTCAAAACGTTGATTATAAATCCGATGTTCGTCTTGACACCGCTGATTTTAGTCTCACGCAACGCACGAATTGCCTTGCTTATGGCGTCGTTGAAAGTTCTTGAAAATGCGGTGATTTTAACCAAAAGCGAATCGTAGTACGGAGTGATGACGGAACCTGTGAATCCATTTCCACCGTCAAGTCTTATTCCAAATCCGGAGCTCGTACGATACAAATCAATCTTTCCTGTGTCCGGCATAAAATTATTAGAAGGGTCTTCCGTCGTGATACGACATTGGATTGCGTAACCATTCGTGTGGATGTCATCTTGTGAGTAAATTCCAATCGCATCATCGTCAAAGCTCTTGCCGTCTGCAATCAAAATCTGCGTCTGAACGATATCAATTCCGGTGATGAGCTCACTGACTGTGTGCTCAACTTGAACTCTCGGATTGACCTCGATGAAATAGTGGTTTTCCTCCTCATCCACCAAAAACTCCACAGTACCGGCGTTTGTGTAGCCGACTTCCCTGCAGATTTTGATGGCGTCGTTGTGAAGCTCATTCTTCGTCTTTTCGGAAATCGAAAATGCAGGAGCAAATTCCACAACTTTTTGGTGACGCCTTTGAATGGAACAATCCCTCTCGTACAAATGAAGAATGTTTCCGTGGTTGTCAGCTATGATTTGCACCTCGATGTGTTTCGGATTGCGGATGTATTTTTCGATGAACATATCATCCGAGCCGAAAGCCTTCTTAGATTCGTTTTGCGCACTGACAAAAGAACTCATCAAATCGGATTCTTTTTCGACAATTCTCATACCACGTCCGCCACCACCGGCACAGGCCTTCACCATAACTGGATAGCCGATTTGGTTTGCGATTTCCAACGCCTCGTTTTTGTTCCTGATAGGAGTTTCCACGCCTTCGATTGTTTGCACACCGGCTCTCTTGGCAACTAACTTCGATTGAACCTTGTCGCCCAAGCTATGTAGAACAAATTCGTCAGGGCCCACGAAAATAATTCCATTTTCCTTGCAACGTCTAGCAAATTCTGCATTTTCGCTCAAAAACCCATAACCAGGATGAATCGCATCACAGTGTTTGAATTTTGCAATCGCAATGATTTTTTCGATATCTAAGTAGCTCGACAGAGGAGACGCCGCATCCTTTATCAAATAAGATTCGTCTGCCTTTGTTCTAAACAGCGAAGTCTTGTCCTCCTCGCTGTATATAGCGACGCTTCTTATTCCCAGCTCACTACAAGCTCTGAAAATTCTAATAGCAATCTCGCCACGGTTTGCCACGAGAAGTTTTTTTATTTTATCCATATAACACCCCTCTAAATTTGGATATACTCAATATTATTTCTGTCTAACAATTCAATCGCATACTCATCCACACGATAAGCCTCGTGGTAATAAATCTTGCTGATGCCGGATTGAATAAGAGATTTCGTGCAGTTCAAACAAGGAAAATGAGTCACATAACAAATACAACCCTTCACAGAAATTCCCTCCTTCGCACAGTACAACAAAGCGTTCATCTCCGCGTGAATCGTAGCTATGCAATGACCGTCACGCAAAGTGTGACCCACCTCGTCGCAGTGAGGATTGCCACTTATCGCACCGTTGTAGCCTGTCGACACAATTCTATTGTCAGAGTTGACCAAAACGCAGCCGACAAACGCCCTGTCGCAAGTGCTTCTAGTCGCAACGTTCAATGCCAAATCCATAAAATATTCATTCCAAGATTTTCTCATAATGACCTCTCATAATAATTTAAAAAATTCTTTACCTTTAATATTATCACAAAAACACAAAAATCTAAACAGAAACGCCAAGGTAAGCACACAAAAGCTAAATCTAATTTATGTATTATCCAACAAATATTTTTCATTTTTTAAGCTTCAATTTCCACAGATTTAATTACTTCATTAGATCTTCCATGGCCAGACAATTCAGAAATAGTATAACGATAATCTGTAGGCATATTGTTTATAACCGAATCTTTTACACCATCCGCAGTAAAAGAAATTGGATGAATAAGTAAGATTTTTTGTTGTTTTCTTTATTAATATCAATAAAATCCATGCACTTTCTCTCCATTGCATAAATTAAATGATAATAACTATATATTATCCGATTAAAGTTGGAAATTTCTGAGTTTTCAACACAAAACGATTTTTGAGACAAAAAAAGATTCCAGAATCTTTATAATCCTGGAATCTTTATATCTTAGTTGTTTTATTTAACAATTTGTAAATTATAATTTATTGGTCTGCTATAGTTAACAACTTTTACTTCTACATCTTCAAAGCCTGGAACTTTTATAACAACTTTATCCTCATCATTAAGCCCAAAAATTACTAGTCCAGTATAATAATTGTTTGTTCCATATTCTCCTGCACAATATCCAAGTCTTTTTTCTCCAAAATTATATGGTAACTTTTCAAGCTTTTCTTGACCTTTTAGTACAGTGGCTTTTCCATCTTCTAAAGCCTTTAACCACTCTTTTGCTTCAGCGTCATTTTTATCTATATCTATGGACTTAGATTTTCCCATTTTTAATTTAGCACTAATATTTTTAGCCGGAGAAGTTACTGTTATTTCCTTGTTCTTTTTTTCAACAATTTGTAAATTATAACGTATTGGTTCGCTATAGTTAACAACTTTTACCTCTACATCTTCAAAACCTGGAACTTTTATAACAACTTTATCCTCATCATTAAGCCCAAAAATTACTAGTCCAGTATAATAATTGTTTGTTCCATATTCTCCTGCACAATATCCAAGTCTTTTTTCTCCAAAATTATATGGTAACTTTTCAAGCTTTTCTTGACCTTTTAGTACAGTGGCTTTTCCAGCTTTTAAAGCCTCTAACCACTCTTTTGCTTCAGCGTCATCTTTATCTATATCTATAGACTTAGATTTTCCCATTTTTAATTTAGCACTAATATCTCTAGCTGGAGAAGTTACTGTTATTTCCTTTGTAGTAGTTTTTGTGTTGTCTAACACTGAAGTTGCTTTAACAACAATTTTAGTACTAGTCTCATCACTTGCTATTGTCAAAAGTCCGTTCTCGTCTATGCTCGTATTAGCGCTAGTTTTTCCTTCAATTTCAAATTTAACTTTCTTATCTTCGTCCTTTAAGTTTTTTCCTTCAACAATCGCTGTTAATTTAAGGTTCTTTCCTTTTTCGAGGCTTGTTTCTGTATTTTTGATTTTTACAGATGATACCTCTTTGAGCTTTTTAATGTTTATTAATAAAGAACCATTAAACTCTGAATCTTTTCCCCATCTAACTTTGATAGTTTTTCCATTTTCAAGTTCGTCGAAGTTTAATATCTCTATATTTTCACCATTATTTTTTATCTTTTTTTCTTGTTCATTAATATCGTGCTTATTTCCAATTTGGTCAATTATAGGATTTTTCACAAGACTACTTGTAGCATCAATCTTAGCTTCTTGAGAGCCCATTTCTACCGCAACTTTAAATTTGCTTCTAAGCTTTCCTATAGGTGAGGCATCAAAAATATTGTTATAACCTAGTTTTAGTTCTCTTAGATTTGCCATATCAACTAGAGGATTTATATCAGAAATTTGATTATTTTGTAAATTCATTTCTGTTATTTCATTAAGTCCTTTTAAGAATGATACATCAGTCAATCCTGACCTAATGATTGTTAAATCGTCTAGCTTTTTAAGTTTAGATATAGGAGAAAAGTCCTTTACTTTTTTTGCATTATTAATCTTAAGCTCTGTTATATTTGTCAGATTTTTTAGCACGTCTAATGATTCAATATCTGGGTTGTTACTTATATCCAAATCTTCAAGATTTACTAATTTTTCCAACGGGCTTAGGTCTTTTATGTTATTCTCTGAAATGTGAATTTCCTTTAACTCTGTCAATTTCTTTAAACTATCTAAACTTTGAATTTTATTTCCATTAGCTAAAAGTCTAGTCATTTTAGTTGACTTCTCTAAAGGTGATAAATCTGTTATTTGCTTGTTTCCTGAAATATCAAGAATTGTTAATTTTTCGTGGTCTTTTAGAGCTTCAATAGAAGAAACCTTGTTGTTTTGAATAGATAATTCTTCAAGAGCCTTACATTCCTTTAGAGGGCTTATGTCAGTAATTCCTACAGTTCTATTCAAGAGTAGTTTCTTTAATTTTTTTAGATTTTCAAATCCATTTATTGATTTTATTCCTCTATTTCCATATAAATCTAACTCTTCAAGATTTGTTAAATATCCAATTGCACTTAAATCTTCTATTTTGTTATTTTTCAAAACTAATTTTTTAAGTTTTGTAAGTTCTTTAAGAGGAGTTATATCTTTAAGATATTGACCACTCTCTGCTAAATATTGGTCATCTAATTCAAGATTTTCTAAATTTTTACATTTTTTCAAAGGAGTTAAGTCGATGACTTCATTTCCTGTAAGGTCAAGGGTTGTCATATTTACAGCATACTCTAAACCTTCTAATGACTTTATTCCTCCCCTTCTTGACTGAGTGAAATTTAGATTACAATCAAGTCCTTTTAACTGTGACATCATTTTTTCAGTTATTTTCTGACCATCTTTGTAAATATTTTGATGCTTAAGTTGGTTTATTATCGCTTTTTTCAAAATCTCATCTTTAACAACTACTTCTTTTGAATTATCAATATTGCTTTGTGGATTTTCATTATTCTTATTAGGAGTTGTGGTAGAAGTAGTACTTGAAGTAGTACTTGAAGTAGTACTTGAAGTAGTATTTGAAGTAGTACTTGAAGTAGTATTTGAAGAAGTATTTGAAGTAGTACTTGAAGTAGTATTTGAAGTAGTACTTGAAGTAGTGCTTGAAGTAGTACTTGAAGTTGTATTTGAAGTTGTATTTGGAGTTGTGTTGCCTACTTTTGATTCTTCAGTTTTATTAGGGTTTAGTAATTTCTTTTCCAACTCCTTAGAAAGACTCTGTTCTCCTCCAACTAAAACAACTTTTTTAAGCCCTTGAAACTCAAATACTTCATTAGAAATGTCATTTCCATTAGTTAATAATATTGGCGCATGAAGATTTTTTGCAAGAGGTGTTGATGCTAAGGCGTCTGCAAAAACTCTTCCAGATGCTAATACAGCAGTGTCAAAACTTCCAAATTCTTTAGCTATTTGCATCGAAGTTTCATATCTATCTTTACCAGAAATTCTTTTTCCGAAAGTTTCTTTTATTGAATTTACCCCTCCAAAAGTATAAACAACATTATAATTTTGAGGGATATTTCCAGCTAAAGGTCCATCAACTAAAAGCAATGGCATACCTTTTTGTGACAAATATGCTCCTGCGCTTAAAGCATCAGGGAAATCCCTTCCCGTGGCTATCGCAATATCATTTACACCCATTTTTTCAACTATTTTAAGAGATGTTTCATATCTATCTCTACCAGCTATCCTGGATACCTTGAAATTTTTTTTCAAATTATTTTCAAGATTATTTGATATTGAGTTTTCTCCACCTACAATAGTAACCTCAGTTATTGACTTTGATTTTAATTTATCCACATCTAAAGTCTTACCATCACTAAGAACTATTGCAGCATTCTCTTTCCCTGCCAATGGACCAACAGATAACGCATCTGCAAAGCTGTTCCCGTTAGCCAAATATGCTTTATTTGTATCCATCTTCTCAAGAATATTAATGGATGTCTCATATCTATTTTTTCCATAAATTCTCTCCAAAGATAACTCTGACGAAGATGCACTAGCATATGTATTTACTGTTATTAAACTTGAAAAAATCATTGTCATAGCTAATAACAGTGATATGCTTTTTTTACTATTTTTTGTTTTTGTATTCATAATACCTCCTATAAAAATTTTTTTAGAGAAAAATCTCTAATACAATTCTAAGGCACATTGATATTGATTGTCAATACCATTTTTTCCAAAAAAATATTGATATGAACACAAAAATACGGAATGCGGATGGAGGGGCTTTTGTATGCCAAAATACACAAAAAAATTTAAAATAAAATTTGTACTAGAATACTTATCAGGTGAATGAGGTGGACTTAAATCAATAGCTAAAACATATAAAATTAGTGGATTGTATATCTGAAGATGAAATCAATCGGAATAATTTTTAATCATTTTTCACACACACAAAAAAAGCCACGCAATGTGGCTTAGGGAAATAAAATATTTACAAAATTATGCGTTGATTTTCTTTTCAAGAGCTGTGGTCAAAACTTCGGAATAATTGATATTTTGACGGTCACAAAGTCTAACCAACCATTCAGGGACAGTAACATTTTTTCTGATGGTTTTGTTGTTTTTGATAAATGGTGTGGGATCAACTTGAATCATAGACGTAAATCCATCTTCGACTTTTATTTTTGTAATATCACTTGGTTTGGGAAGTGGAAGATCTTCATCAATGAAAGTAGCCAACACGCTTTCCAACATTTGATGAGCATTCACCATTGCTTCTTCGATATTATCTCCTTCAGTTCCACCGCCAAACTCTGGAAATTCCACCCAATATGAATCTTCTTCTTTATGAAAAATAGCAGGATATGATTTTAACATCGTCTAACCTCCTTATGCTTTAATAATACGCATAATGCGCATAAAAGTCCAGCATTGTATTAGAATAAAATATTAGGATATAATAAAAATAGAAGGAGTTGAGGTAATGAAAATCACAACTGAAAATCAAGGTGTCGTAAGTTGTAGGGTGGACTAAGTTAAGAATTTATATTAAAATTGTGTTACGATGTAACACAAAAAAGGAGTGATATTATGGCTACTATAGCGATTAGATTGAGCGAATCGGATAAGGAACTTTTCACAAATGTTTCAAAAGAAAAAAATAAAACTTTATCCGACTGGGCAAGAGAATCATTATTGGAAAAAATCGAACAAGAGTATGATGAAAAGATAGTTGATGAGTATCTCCTTAACAAAGGCAAAATGAAATTTTACAGTGATGATGAGGTAAAAAAAGAGTTGGGTATATGAGGGTTGTTTATTCAGAAAAAATATATATTAAAAAACAGCGCAATGTTATTTGTAGTTACAAGTTTTTAATCTACAAATAACATTTTTTTTATACAAATTATTTTCGCAGGGATGACAATAGAAGGTGAAATTTTTTGAGAGGGGATTTATATTTTTCACACAAAAAAAGCCACACAATGTGGCTTTTAATTACTCGTTTATGAACAAGTTTGGCGCTGTGTAGTATTTTCTCGCACCGCTTACGACGTTGTCTTTTCCGATTCGTGTGTAAGGGGCGATGAAGTGTTTGTTGTAGATGAAAAGTCCCACAACTTGTGTGAATTTATTCAGCACGGGTTGTTTTTCTTCAAACTCCAAGAACTCACATTTGTTCATATCGTAGTATTCCTGATAGATGTAGCCGGTTTTTATAAATTCCGGAAGTTTTTCTTTCAACTGTTCTTTTGTCAATTCACGTCCGACAAAGATTCCGAGAGAAGCGTAGCCGTCAATTGGTTTGAAGATGTATTTGTCCTTGTTCATAATGATTTCGTATACGTCTTGTTCTTCGATTTTTTTCGTGAACGGAACGTGTTTTTCTATGAATTTCTTTTCTTCGTAATTTAGTAGCGATTGTGTGTGTTCGTCTCTGAAGATTTCGAAGATTAGCTTCGAGTGCATCAATTGCGACCTGAACGAGCCAATCATAAAGAATGCGTTGTCCATATATGCGTCCAAGAATGGTTTGATGTCGTCTTTTATTTTCAACAATTCGAGCGTCACAATTCTTCGGTAAACCAAATCTATGACATAATCTCCACGGCACAATTTGCCGTTTTTGTATTCCAAATCTCTGATGTCTATGATTTCGCAGTTAAATCCGTTTTCTTCGTAGACTCTTTTAAATTCTTGAAATTCATTCGACGTCCCAACTTCCAAATTATCCACGATTGCGATGTTCGGTTTCTTGTCAGAGACATATTTTTTGAACATATCTGCCGTTTCCCAAACCCATGGATTGAACAAGTCCACGTTTTGAACGTCGTGTTTCTCCATAAATTTTTGCATAGCTTTCGTTTGTAGGAGAAGTTCACCCAAAGTGTTGTCTTCGTTCATCGCAGAGGAACCGTCGGTGTTGAGTTCGCAAAGCATATAGTTTTTGCCGTCGTAGAACACATCGTATCTGCAAATCGGAACGGGAACGTCGTAGCCAGGGTCGTGAAGCACGAGCTTTTCAATTGTCGGGTCTAATTGAAACAGTTTTCTGTATTCTGGATTTTTCACAAATTCGTCGGTGATTTTGTCGGTAATGCTCATCAAAGTGTTGGCGATGTAGACAAAATCCGATTTGTGTTGTCTGTTGTAGAATAGCCCTTGGTAGGTCATAGGGATTGGCTCTCCGTGATAGATTGCCTTGGACACTTTTGTTTTCTCAATAAAATCCACAAAATCTTTGTAATACAAATCTTCGTCTTCTCTTACTATTTTATACAATTCTAGTGAATATTCGTCGTTATACATCTAAATCCTCCAAATTGAGTTCTTGTTCTATGACAGCTTGTCGCAATCCTTCTTTTTTGTAAGTTTGTTCAAATTTATCTCGTGGATTCATTCCCGTTTCTAGCATATTTTCCAGCGCGACGAGATATTTCTTTTCGCCATCAACGAGGGCATCTTTTGCCATTTTAACCAAATTTTTCGAAAAATCCAACATAGTTGTGCCCAAAAATTCGGCGTTAAGTCCTTTTTGTCTGGAATCTATTTTTGCCTTCATACACATATCGTAGGTAGTGTCTTTGAAAATCTCCGACAATTTGTCCAAATTGTTTTTGTCGTAGAACAACCCTTTAATCAAGGCTATCGCAGCGAAATTGAGAGGGTATTTGATTTCATCCATCATTCGTATCTCGATGTATTTTTTCACTCGGACATCGGGAAAGACTATCGACAACGCGTGAAAAATCATATCCACATCCTTGACATCGTCGAACACGTCCTTGAATTTTTTTTCTCCGACGTAGACGGGGTTGCGATTGTCGTCAAAAGAGAAAATCAACGGCGTGTTCAAAATGTGTTCGGCGTATTTTTTGTAGCTCAAATCGCCGTCGAAGCTAAATGGATAAATTCCAGACCTGTCCTTGTCGGTGTTCTCCCAGATGATTTCTCTCATATTGCGACTTTTCGCAGGCTCTCCCTCAAAAATGTAGGCATTGTCAAACAAGGCGTACAAAACGGGCGACAAACAGTTTGTGACTTTGTATTTTTTGACAAAATCTTCTTCTGATGAGTAGTCGATGCTGCATTGCAACGAACAAGTTCCCTTCATCATATTGTGCGCCATCGTGCCTTTTGTGTTGAAATACTTGTACATAAAATCGTATCTTTTTTTGGGAAGGATTGTAATCTCGTCGATTTTTGTCACCGGATGATAGCCCAACGTTACAATCTTTTGGTTTTTCGAATCGAAAAATTTAACCAAATTTCTCATATTTTTTAAGTAGATATCCTTCAACTCATCAATTTTTAACTTTGATGATAAAGCGACCTCGAATTGACTGCCAGGCTCTGTCGACACAGCCAAATCATCGTTTTCAAGTCCGAGAATGTAATCTCCCTCTTTGTAGGCGACAAATCCATTTCTATGAAGCTCCTTCAAACTCTCACCGATTCCGTTTTTTCCGAAATACGACACAGTTTTCAAACTGTCCTTGTCTATTATGAAATGCTCCATCTCCATTCCAATCGTAAAATCTTCTTCGCTTTTCTCACCGCTTTTGATGAAGTCAACCACAGCCTCGAGCTGTTTTTCGTAATCCATATCTACCCCTTCTTAATATCTTTCACAGTAATATCACAAATTTTTATCAAATCCACGGGATTGATTTTAATTTGCGTGCCAATTTTACCCCCTGACACATAAATATACTCTTTGTCTTCGCAACTCTCGTCAATAAAAGTCCTAAACTTCGTCTTCATTCCGATAGGAGAGCAACCGCCTCTGATGTAGCCGGTTGTTTTGAGCAAATCCTTGACGTGAATCATTTCGAGTTTTTTCACTCCACAGGCTTTCGCACACTTTTTCAAATCCAACTCGTCTTTCACAGCTACGACGAACACAAAATGCTCGTTGGTATTCGAAACGGTTACAAGCGTTTTGAAAACGAAAGATTCATCCTCGTTCAATTTCTTGGCGACATTTTCGCCGCTGACATCATCTCCTACGGAGTATTCTATAAATTTATACCCAATTTTTTCTCTGTCGAGTATTCTCATTGCATTTGTCTTTTTCATAAAACATCCTTTCGTTATTAATATTATACTACAACAAAAATATTTGTGGTTTATTGACGATTTCTGATGATTGGAGAATATTAAAAAATTTTGCGAGAAAATTATATAAAATGTTATACTAAAAATATAAATAAAAGGAGGGAAATATGAGAAAGAAAAACATTTTTAAAATTTTTCTTGTTCTTATGTTAATTGTTATCACAGCTTGTTCTAACAATCAAAAAACTGATAACAAACAGGAGTCAAAAAGTGAAAAGAAAATCAGTGATATGAGCTTTGACGAAATCAAGGCCAAGGCAAAGGGGAAAACTGTGAATTTTTATGGATATGGCGGAGATATTCTCAGAAATGATTTTATCGACAAGACATTCATTCCATACGCAGAAAAAACTTACGGAATCAAAGTTAAAAGAGTTCCAATGGACATCGACGCAATCAACAATTTGTTGATGAACGAAAAGCAAGCCAACAAACCGAGTAACGTAGATGTTGTGTGGATTAATGGGGAAAACTTCTACTCCAACAAAAAACAGGGGTTGTTGTTCGGTCCATTCACCGACAAGCTTCCAAACTTCAACAAATACATCGACAAAGAATCTTCTGATGTAAAATACGATTTTGCAAATCCGACAGATGGCTACGAAGCTCCTTATGGAAAGGCTCAATTGGTTTTGATTTACGACACTGCAAAAGTTCCAAATCCACCTAAAAATCTCGACGAGTTAAAAGAGTGGATTAAGAAAAATCCGGGCAAGTTCACTTACGCACAAATGCCTGATTTCACATCTTCTGCATTCGTGAGAAATATCATCAGCAACACCGTAGGTTACAAACAATTTATGGACACAAGCAAAAATTTCTCCGAAGAAGAACTCACAGGAAAAATAAAACCGGCGTTGGATTATTTGAAAGAAATAAAACCATACTTGTGGAAGGAAGGGAAAGTATATCCTAAAGACCAAGGAACGCTCAACAATATGTATCGTGACGGCGAAGTTTATATGACGATGAGTTACAATCCATCGGCGGCAGATGCGGAAATTGCAAAGGGAAATTATCCAAAAACTACGAGGACATTCCTTTTGGACAAGGGTATGATTGGAAACACTCACTTCTTGGCGATTGCAGAAGGCTCTCAAAACAAAGAAGGGGCAATGTGTATGATAGATGCTATGCTTTCTTTTGAAATGCAATTGGAAAAAGCACAACCAAAAGTGTTGGGAGATATGCCTGTTTTTGACATCAACAAATTATCAGCTGATGAAAAACAAAAACTCGATAAAATGGATTTGGGAATCGCAACGCTTCCACTAAAAGAATTGCAAGAAAAGAGAATCCCTGAAATGCCAGCGAAACTTGTGCCACAATTTGAAAAGATATGGGAAAAAGAAATTTTACAAAAATAAAACCTTACATTTATGTAATGCCAATAGTTGTATTTGTTTTAGCGATTACTTTTTTGTCAATGGGTCAATCGCTAAAACAGAGTTTTGGCATTTACGAGCAAATAGGTTTGACCAAATTCACAACAAAATACTACCGTGAAATTCTAAAATCAAAGGAATTTATCGACTCTTTGAAATTCACGTTTGGCTATTCGATATCCTCGTCTGTGATATCTATATTTTTGGGAACTGTGTTGGCGTTCTATTTGAAGGCAAAAAAAGACAAATACGTTATGGATATGATTCAACTTGGAATAATACTTCCGCATATGATTGTCGGGGTTTTGATTTATCAAATGCTCGGTCAAACGGGATTGATTTCGAGGATTATGTACGATGTTGGAATTATCAAAAATTTTGAACAATTTCCATCCTTCGTTTACGACAAAAATTCTATTGGAATTGTGATTGCATTTGTATTCAAAGAGATGGCATTTGTAGGCTACACGATGAGCTCCGTTTTGATGAGAATTTCTGATGAATACAAAAGTCAGGCTTATCTTTTGGGAGCGAATAAAGTTCAGACTTTTTTTAAAGTCACATTGCCGATGATTTTTTCAAACATTGTGTATTGTTTCGTCGTGATATTCACATACACATTTTCATCGTATGAACTTCCGGTTATTTTGGGGCCGAGTTATCCCAAGACTTTGTCGGAAATTTCGATGATTTACTACACTTCTGCTGAAATGGAAGACCATTTGTATTCGATGGTCATCAACAATATTTTGTTATTGATAGGGGCGATAGGATTTGTGATTTTTTGCATCAGTTACAACAAGATGATATCAGAGGAGGCCAACTATGAATAAGAAAATAACGAGAATTGTGCTGACGGTGTTTTTCGTAGTTCCTGTAGTTTATATGATTATGTGGGCTTTTGTAGAAAGCTGGCCGTACAACAAAATGGTGCCACAACTTTTTACAGTGAGGGCGTGGAAATCGCTGTTGACGAACAAAGACAATTTAACCATAATTTTGAAGAGCATTGGAATAAGCAGTTCAGTTGCGATATTGTCGATTGTTTTTACATATCCGGCTGCAAAGGCGATAGCGTTGTACAATTTCAAATTCAAATCGGTTTTTAGAGTCATACTTTTTATTCCCATACTTCTTCCGGTCATGAGCTTGGCGATAGGGCTGCACTTGAATTTTCTTAGATTGTCACTTGCAAACAAAGTGTCCGGCGTTATGATTGTGCATATATTTCAGTGTATTCCGTATTGCTTTTTGATAATCGAGCCTGTGATAAGCTCGGTTGGGATAAATTACGAAAACCAAGCCAGACTTTTAGGGGCAAATGATGTTCAAACGTTGATTCACATCAATCTGCCACTTTATTTGCCAGCACTCTTGGCGGCATTTTTTATGAGTTTCATCGTGAGTTTCAGCCAATACATCGTCAACTTTTTGATTGGCGGGGGATTGGTCAACACTTTTTCGACGGTGATTTTCCCTATACTGAAAGAAAAGGACAGGCACGTTTCGAGCGTGTACTCAGTTGTATTTTTGTTGATTTGTTTTGCGGTATATTTTGTCAGCAATTATTTTTCGAGAAGGATGGTTGAAAATAATGAATAAATTAGAATTACGAGATATAACATTCAAATACGACGACAAATTAATCCTCGACGATTTTAATTTGAAGGTAAAGGACGGGGAATTTATCACGTTATTTGGAAAATCCGGAGTGGGCAAATCCACGATACTGAAAATAATTGCGGGATTGGAATTTCCGACAAAGGGGAAGGTTCTGTTGGACGATTTGGACATAACAAATATCCCAGTTCACAAAAGAAATATAACGATGGCGTTGCAGGATTCGTACTTGTTTCCGCATATGAATGTCGAGAAAAACATCGCATTTGGAATGAAAATAAGGAATATGGACAAGAAAAAGATTAAAGCCAGAGTTGAAGAATTGTTAGAGCTTGTAGAATTAAAAGGCTACAACAATAAAAAGCCCAGAGAATTATCGGGTGGCGAGAAAAAACGCGTGAGCCTTTGTAGGGCGGCAAGTTTCAATCCGAAAGTTTTACTGTTGGATGAACCTTTCGTGGGACTTGATGATGAGCTTCGTTTCAAATTGCGAGATATTTTGAAGAAGATTCACACGCACAACAATATGACCACGATTTTGGTGACACATGACAGGGACGATGCGGAAATTTTATCGGATAGGATAGTGAAATTATGAAAATAATGGTCGATTTTGACAACACGTTGGCGGTCAGACACAGAGATGTGGACGATTTCTTAGCGCTGATGTATCTAATCAAGAAAAATTGCGACATAAAATTGGTGACGACGACCTTCGGCAACGACACAATTGAGGTAGTCAATGGCGCCACGGAAAAAGTGTTCGACGATTTGAAATTAGACTACGAGTTGGCGTTTGGGAATGAGGATGCGGCAGAAAAAATCGTCGATAAAATCCACGAAAACGAAAATATCACTTTGTTGACGTTGGGAAGCTTGGACAACATCAGAAAAGCTTACGAACTGGACAATTCGATTGTGGACAAATGCAGGATTGTGTCGATGGGTTCCATCACCGAAGATTTGATTATCAATGGCAAGAAGATGGACGAGTTGAATTTTTCTGTCGATTACAAGTCGAGCGAGGTTGTGCTCAAAAATTTCAAAGACATCAGCATAATAAACGCCAATAATTGCCTCGATTATTATGTGACGCTCGATGAAATTGACGATATTTTTCAAAAATACGAGTATCTGCGAGAAAATGCCTACGCTTGGTTTGATTTTCACTCAAAAGATTACAAGTTGGACTATATCATAATCTGGGATTTGATTGCAGCGGTTTTCGCTACGGACTGCGAATTGTTTTCTGACAACTACAAAAAAGTTTCGTTCGAAAAACTCAATACGGGATTGTTGGTCGAAGACGAAGACGGCAAAGAAATTAATTTTCCGGTTTTAAAAAGCAGATTGGATTACATCAAAGCCTTGAAAAAAGTTTTTTGAGGCTTTTCTTGCGTAATTTATCATTTTGTGTGTTAATATATTGTAGGGGGATTAATAATGCAGGATAGTTTGAACATTAGATATATATATCACAGCTCGTTTTCGTTGGAGTTTGAGGACAAGATTATTATTTTCGATTATTTCCAAGGGACGTTGCCAAAAAATGTGAACGACAAAAAGGTTATATTCGTTGTGACGCATTCTCATGCCGACCACTACAACGAAAGTATTTTTGATTATGAAAATGCGAGTGATGTTACATACATTGTCAGTGAAGATGTTTACGAAGATGTTTTCGATTATGACACTAAGGGCAATGTCGTGTTTCTCGGTGAGGACAACATCGAATTGTTGAAGAAGCATTTCGACAAGAATGTAGTCAAGCTCGAAGTCGGAGAGTCCGTTTCGGTCTATGGAGTTGATTTTACAGCTTATGGTTCAACTGATATGGGAATCAGCGTGTATTTTGAAACAAATCACTTGAAGTTTTTCTTCGCAGGTGACCTCAACAATTGGGCGTGGGAGGAAGACACCGAGGAAGACAGAAAAAGTATGCAGGACAGATTTTCGAAGGAAATCGACAAGCTCGGCAATTTGGATATCGGATTTTTCCCAGTTGACCCTCGTTTGAAAAAAAACTACGATTTGGGCGTAAACGAGTTTGTAGAAAAGTGCCATCCGAAAGTTTTGTTTCCGATGCACTTCACGCAAAATCCGGCGATTGTGGACGAGTTCATCGACACTCACGATTACGAGGACACGAAAATTGTGAATATGAAAAAAGAACACGATACTTTTCAGATAATAATAAAATAATTGCATTTCAAAAATGCTTTTGATAGAATATATATTATACAAAAGGGAGTAGCTTAAAAATATTGTGTCGTCATTACGGTATTAACCCGGCACAAAACCACTTTGGTTAGCAAGACTTTTGCCATTTATGGTGAAGGTCTTTTTTATTATAAAACAGGAGGGAAAAATTGGATTGGTATAAAACAAACAGAGAAGATGTACTGGAAAATCTCGACACAGACATTGAAAAAGGTCTATCGAATGACAAGATTGCATCTTTGATGGAAAAATACGGGAAAAATTCTCTGAAAGAAAAAAAGAAGAAGTCGATGGCAACCAAATTAAAAGAGCAGTTTTTGGACCCGATGATAATTATTTTGCTTTTCGCATCTATCTTGTCGATTGCAATTGGAGAAATCACAGATAGTTTGATTATCATAGCGATTGTCATCGTGAATGCACTGCTTTCTATTTATCAAGAGGGAAAGGCAGAACAGGCTATCGAGGCGTTGCAGAAAATGGCGAGCCCAAAAGCGAAGGTAATCAGAGACGGACAGGTGCAACACATCGATTCCAAAGATTTGTTACCGGGAGATGTCGTCGAGTTGGAAACGGGGGATATTATTCCAGCTGATTTGAGACTGATAGAATCTACAAATTTAAAAATCGACGAATCATCGCTGACGGGAGAATCTGTTTCCGTTGAGAAAAACGCAAACGACGAGATAACTTCAGATGTGTCAATCGGTGACAGGACAAATATGGCGTACAGCTCCTCCATCGTCAGCTACGGTAGGGCGAAGGGCGTAGTTGTAGAAATCGGTCAAAACACAGAAATCGGGAAAATCGCGACTAGCTTGTCGGAGGTCGAAGACGAACAAACTCCTCTTCAAAGAAAGCTCGCACAGTTGTCCAAGCAACTCGGAATAATCACAATAGTCGTGTGTGCAATCGTGTTTGCTGTCGGATATTTCTTGTATGATTTTGACGCGTTGAATATGTTGATGACGGCTGTATCACTCGCAGTTGCGGCGATTCCGGAAGGACTTCCAGCAATTGTCACAATTGTTTTGAGCCTTGGAATGGGAAGAATGGCAGACAAAAACGCCATCGTCAAGAAATTGTTGGCAGTTGAAACGCTGGGAACAACAACAGTGATTTGCTCGGACAAGACTGGAACGTTGACACAAAACGAAATGACGGTGAAGAAAATACACATCGACGGAAAAGACATTGACGTCACGGGAACTGGATACAAACCAGAAGGCGAGTATTTGATTGACGACAAAAAAATCCAAGACGATGACGTGAAATCACTTAAGACTTTGCTCAACATTATGAGCCTTACAAATGATTCAAAATTAATCGAAGACGACGGATTGTATAAAATCATTGGGGACCCTACGGAAGGGGCACTTCACACAGCCGCTGGAAAACAAGGCATAACAAAAGAAATGTCGAATGAAAAATATCCGAGAGTGGAAGAAATTCCTTTCGATTCAGAAAGAAAAATGATGACAACATTCCACGACAAATTCTCGAATCATAAGCTCGTTTCGTTCACAAAAGGCGCACCGGATATAATAATCGAAAAATGTAGCCACATTTTAATCGACGGCGAAATCAAACCGTTTACTGAACAATTAAAACAAAAATTATTGGACAAAAACAGCGAATACGCAAAACAAGCGCTGAGGGTACTTGCGTATGCTTTTCGTGAACACGACGATTTGCCAAGCGAGATAAATTCTGACACAGTAGAAAAAAATATGGTATTCGTAGGGCTTTCGGGAATGATTGACCCACCGAGATTGGAAGTTAAAGATGCCATCAAAGAATGCAAGACTGCGGGAATAACGCCGATTATGATAACGGGGGATTATTTGGAAACAGCAGTTGCAATCGCAAAGGATTTGGGAATTTGTACGGACGATTCACAGGCGATTATGGGAAGTGAACTCAACGATATGACAGACGATGAAATCCGTGAAATCGTCAAAGTCAAGAGAGTCTATGCGAGAGTTTCGCCACAAAACAAAGTTCAAATCGTAAAAGCGTTGAAGGAAAATGGACACATCGCAGCTATGACAGGAGATGGAGTAAACGACGCACCTGCAATCAAAAAAGCGGACATTGGAATTGCGATGGGAATCACAGGAACTGACGTTGCGAAGAACACTTCGGAAGTTATCTTGACGGACGACAACTTTGCGACAATTGTCCACGCAGTTGAAGAAGGAAGAATAATTTATTCCAATATCAAAAAATTCGTATCATTCTTGTTGAGCTGCAACATCGCAGAAATTCTAATCGTGTTCTTGGCGATAATGTTCAAATGGGACACTCCATTTATCCCAATCCAATTGTTGTGGCTAAATTTGGTGACAGATTCATTCCCAGCGATGGCACTCGGAGTTGAAAAGGGAGAAACCGACATTATGAACAGAAATCCTCGTTCACCGAAGGAACCTATCATCGACAAGAATATGAGAATTAGCATCGCAGTGCAATCAATAGCGATTACGATTGCGACGTTGTTCGCTTATCACTACGGACTAAATCACTTCGACGGACACATCGAATCTGCACGAACAGTAGCATTTGCGACTTTGATTTTGTCCGAATTATTGAGAAGCTACTCGGTGAGAAGCGACAACAAATCTGTATTTCAAATCGGAGTATTCTCCAACAAAGCATTGGTGATGGGAACGTCATTGTCGTTGGCAATGATGTTGGCAGTAATCTACATCCCTGGAGTGAACAAAGTATTTGAAACAATACCACTCCACATCGAACACTACAAAGTAATCTTGCCATGCGCATTTTTGCCATTTGTGGCTGGAGAAATATTCAAATCCATCAAAAGCAAAAATTAAAAGACAAAAGACGTATCTGGTGAATTGACTTCACTTTCGATACGTCTTTTTTTATTGGGAAATTTAGAAAATCAAATTAAAAAAATTAATTGAAGAAATTTATTTTCACAAATCTTTTTGGTCTGCCGATGTTGTTTTGGATGTTGTTGTCGATAAATTCACCGTAGCCGTTTTTGACCAAACTGTTGATTATTCTGTTGGCACTTCTGACGCTAAGACCAAGTATCTCTGAAATTTCATAACTAGAGAAGATGTACTTGTTTAATTTCAGCATCGAATCGTACAGCTGATGGATTCTCTTGGGGATGATTCCCGTATCCTGCGCAATCTCCAGAACGTCGTCGTTTGAAATCAAATTCAAAGGATGCAGTTTTTCGCCATCATCATAGTGGTGAAAAGACAATCCGTCAAAATACGAGATGTTGTTGTCATACTCATCCAAAGCCTTCTGGGAATTTTTCAAAGCCTTTTTGACGGAAATGTCAGAGCCAATCCCTGCCTTAAAACAGTTAAGCTTGTTTTCCTTCAAAAAATCCGACACCAAAGCCATACTAAACCTGTTGTTGTAGTAATTTTTCGTGGAAATAATAGTGATGCTGTTGTCTTCGTTAAAATCGACAAAGGCATCGATGGATTTTGAAAATTTCGTAAAAGGTGATTTGTAATCCAACACGTCTGCACAATTCATCGGTTTAAATCTGTAGACGAGGATTTTTGACTTGTCCAATTTTGAAATCTCAATTTCCAACAGCAAATCTGCGATGTTGTTTTTCAAATCTATAATCGAAGGAAACATTCTGTATACTGGAAGCTCCAGACCCTTGAAAAGCGAGTAAATATATCCGAATGAAGTGACGACATAGTCGATTTTCTTTTCGTAAAACAATTTTAAATGCTTTGTTATATAATAATCTTCGTTTTTTTCGGGCGAAGATTCTTCAATGTAGAAGTCTTTTATCGAGTAATCAAACTCGCAAATAATATCCTCGATGGTCGTGTCGGAAATTATATCGAAGGAAATTTTTGCATTTTGCGTTAGGCAATCGTCTGCCCTCATTTGCTCCAAACACTTTATCAAAGAAATCGAACCGTGTTTTGCAAAAGAAATCGGAACATTCAAATCGTACTTCAGCAATTCAAAATACACTCCCATTCCTGTCACAAAAATCCCGTCGACATCTTTTGCGATACTATCTACGATGTCTTTTATTATTTTTACTTTGTCTAAAATCAAATTACAATAAGTTATATCCTCAAAATTTTTATCTATAATTTTGTTTATTAAATTCACACTCTCTCGAGTTCCTATAATTGCTAACTTTACCATATTTTTCTCCCTGAGAAATCTTTTCCCATTTATATTATATCAAAATAATACGATTTTAAAATAATCAAAGGGAAAACACTTGACAAAAAAATAAAAAGACACAATAATATACTTAAAGACATAAAAAAGACATAAAAACAAATTAAAAAAAGAAAGGAAGTATTTTTATGGAAAATCAATTTTTTTATGCAAATCATCCACTGATGTACATAGCTTGTTCTGTGGGAATATTGTTGGTTTTGTTCCAAGCGACGGTGGTTTTAAGAAAAACTATCAAGTGCGCTAAGGAAAAGGGAATGGATAGCAAAAGAGTAAAAAAAGGAATCACAACTAGTGCTATTTCAAGCGTAGGGCCTGCATTGGGAATCGTTGGCAGCATTTTGGCGTTGATTGTATCGTTGGGCGCACCAGTTACAGCTCTAAGAATGAGCGTAATCGGTGGAACAAATTACGAAACAATGGCTGCGAATTTCGGTGCCAAAGCGTTGGGCTCTGAACTTTCTACAAAAATGGATCCAGTTGTTTTTGCAAACTGCTTGTGGGTTCCAGCGATGGGAGTAATGGGCTGGCTAATCGTTATGTTTATTTTTGGTCACAGAATGGACAAAATAAATAATTTACTCACAGGAGGAAGAGAAGCGTTGCTTCCAGCAGTAAGCGTCGGGGCGATGCTCGGAGCGTTTGCGTATTTTAATGTAGACAATTTAATGAAAATCACTGTCAAACCACAACTTGCTGTATCTACAATAGCGGGTTTTGTTATTATGGTAATTTGTCAATATATTGGCAAAAAAGTAAATTGGATTAAACAATGGTCGCTTACATTTGCAATGTTTGGCGGAGCGATTATTGCGAGCTTTTTTATGTAGGAGGTAAATTATGAATACTTACGAAAAATACACAAAAGATGTTCAAAAATTTGGAAGAATGACTATGATTTTGGGTATGATTGCAGTATTGCTTCCACCATTGATGATGGCGTTTTATTTCAGAATTATGCCTCCAGTTGCTGCGATAATTGCGGGAACTATAAGTCAAATTTCCGTTTCGGGGGCGTTCTATATAAGTGAGCCAATAAGTTACTATCCGATTTTGGGTTCGACAGGATTGTACGTGTCGACATTGTCGGGTAACAGCGTCAATATGAAAATCCCAGCTGCAGCTACATCGATTGAAGCTTCCGGATACAAAGCAGGAACCGAAGAAGGACAGTTGATGGGAACAATGGGAGTGGCAGTTTCGGTATACGTTGCTGTGTTCTTCGTTATTTTGGCGACTGTGTTGGGTCAAGGTGTCATCTCCAACATTCCAGAATCAATCAAAAATGTTTTGACATTGATAATCCCAGCGCTTTACGGTGGAATTTTCGCACAATTTTCGGTCAAATCATTCAAGACTGGAATTTTCGCATTGGTTGTTTCATTCATTATGATAAATTTGATGGCGTTTTTGCACTTGAAGAATTTGTCATTCGTAATCACATTGACGACAGTATTTTCATCGATAGCCGTTGCTAAAACTCAATTGGAAACGATAAAGAAAAATAGTTAGGAGTGTTTTATGGTAGATTTAGAAAAACTAAAAAATATATTTAAGGAATTGGTCAATATTTACTCTCCATCGAAAAAGGAAAAAGATGTGTGCGATTATGTTGTCAATTACTTAAAAAATTTGGGCTGCGAAATTTATCTCGACGAATCTCAAGATAAATACGGCGGCAATTGTCCGACGATTTTCTCCGTTTTAAAGGGAAACAAACCCTCAGCGATAACACTTTCTGCGCATATCGACGTAGTAGAACCAAACAAGGGCGTCAAAATAATTGAGGACGGAAATATTATCAAAACTGACGGGACTACGACATTGGGAGGCGATGACAAGGCTGGAGTTGCAGTTATATTGTACGCGTTGGAATATTTAGTGAAAAACAACATAGACCACGAAGATATTTACTGTATGATAACTCCGGGAGAAGAAGCCGGAATGCTCGGAGCGAGAAATGTGAACTGGGATGAGGTGTACAAGCATATTAATCCTGCAAAAGATACAATAGTATTGGATAATGCTGGCAAATCAAAATACATCGCATACCAAGCTCCTGCTTGCAACACTTTTGAAATAACTGTTCACGGGAAAAAAGCTCACGCTGGAATTGAACCTGAAAAAGGAATAAGCTCCATCAAAGTTATTTCTGAAATAATATCCAAGATGGATATTTTGAGAATAGACGAGCTGACAACTGCGAATATTTCATACATCAATTCTGATTTTCCGTCAAATGTTGTTCCCGACAAGACAACTTGCACGGGAGAGTTGAGGTCTCACTCTTACGAAAAGATAGAAAGTGTTTTGAGTTCGTACGACAATATTTGCAAACAAGTGTGCGACAGATACAAAGCGACTTATGATTTCAATCACATTCAAGCGTATCCGTTGTTGAGGTCTTTGGACGAGCTCAAATTGGCAAAGAAATTCCAAAAATGTTATTCAGAAATTGGAGTAGAAAGCGAACTTCAAATAATCGGTGGTGGCTCAGATGCAAACTTCTACGCTGAACAAGGTTTTAATGCGATAATAATAGGAGTTGGAATGCAAAAAGTTCACACTACCGAAGAATATTTGGAAGTTGACGAAATGAAAACAGCAGCAGAGGTGCTACTAAAATATTTAATGAGAGATTAGGATGAATATTATAGAAAAGATTAAAGAGTATGAAGGATTTTTGATTAAAGAAAGAAGGATTCTTCATCAGTTACCAGAAATTGGATTGGACACTTACAAAACTTGCGAAGAAATAGAAAAAGTGTTGGTTGAAAACAAAATTGCCCACAAAAAAGTTTTGGGCTCGAGAGGTATCATAGCGACAGTGGATTCGGGAAAGCCCGGAAAATGTCTAGCGATAAGAGCGGATATGGATGCACTAGAAATAAAAGAGGACACTGATTTGGATTTCAAATCACAAAATGGATATATGCACGCTTGCGGACACGACTGTCATATGGCGAATTGTTTGACGACGTTGTTGGTGTTGAACTCTATGAAAGATAAATTTTCGGGAGTCGTGAAGTTTATTTTTCAACCGGGAGAGGAATACCCTGGCGGAGCGGAGCTTATGATAAAAGAAGGCGCGTTGGAAAATCCTAAAGTGGACTGCATTATCGGTCACCACGTTGGAGGATTATTTCCTATAGTTCCCCACGGAAGCGTTGGGTTTAAAAGTGGAAACCTAATGGCTTCGATGGACAAATTTGTCATAAAAATCGAGGGAAGCGGTGGCCACGGCTCGATGCCGGAAGGTACCATTGACCCAATTGTTTGCTTAGTCGACATTGTTCAGGCAATCAACAGGATAAAATCGAGAGAAATCAGCTCATCGGAAAGGTGCGTAATTTCTGTGTGCAAAGTCAATTCTGGAATTAATCAAAATATAATACCATCCACAGCAGAAATAGAGGGAACAGTTCGAACTTTCAATGATGACATCAGAAAATACATCAGAAAAAGGATAGGAGACATTGCAGAACATTATTCCATAGCGAACAGGTGCAAAGTGAACTACGACTACGCATGGAAGTATCCTCATCTTGCGAACGACGAAACAGTTGTGGAATCGCTCAAAAAATCCACGAGAAAGATTTTTTCTGAGAATATAATATACAACATTGAATCGGAAACTATGGCGGCGGATGATATGTCGTATTATCTCGAAAAAGTTCCAGGTGCGTATTTTATGTTGAGCAATTTGAAAATGGATAAAAATGGCAAAACTTATCCAAACCACAATGCAAAATTTGACATAGACGAAGGAGAATTGTACAAAGCTGTTGCAATATGCGTACAATTTGCGCTCGACTATTTGAACTAAAAAGCCAGAAACAAACCCCGAAATCCACAACTGCGGATGGAGGGGTTTTTGTGTTGGTGTTGGCTTATGCGTTTGAGGGAAATTTTCTGAAATCTCTTTTGGATTTTTGAAGTAAAGAGGTGTTTGATGAGAAATTTGTGCTGGATTTATAGTATTATTTTCAATTTGCTATGGTATAATAAAATTGGAGGATAGTATGAATTATTTTAATTATTGGTCGAGCGTTTTGATTTTGTTCGCGTGTGTATTTTTGTTTGCGAGGACGATATCGAATGAAAAACAAATAGTGGAATTTTTCTCGAAACTAATCTACGTTGTTATAGTTCCCGTGAATATTGCGATTAGTTTTAGCGAAATCAATTACAAGAATTTCAACGTCAATCTCGTCGTGTTTTTCGTGTATTTGTGGGTTTTGTCCAAGATTATGTCGATGATTTTTCAAATCAATCCCAAGGATGCAAAGTCGATGGAACCTGCGTTTATTTTCTCGAATGTAATCGTTATGAAGCCTTTCTTGCAAAGCGTTATGGACAGGAATATTTTGAACAACCTTATAATAATAGCCTGTGTGATATATCTTATATATATGTTGTATGTGAGAGCTCACAACGTGGCTGATTTTTTGATGGCCTTGGGATTTACGGCTTTTTTCTGCGTCTGTTCATTTTACAAAATTTCGTACATATTATATCCTCTAAATGTGATTCAATCGGCAAGCGCTGTCATCTTCATTATAGCATTTGCTATTTCTATAAGCGGCATAGATTTCAAAAAGCTTTTGAATGTGACGAGCATAATGATGACTTTGGTGAATTTGTTGATTATTCCCGTGTTCACATTTGTAGTGGTGAGTGCCGTGACGAACAATCAAAAATTGATACAGTCAATAATTATGTACACGGCAATCGGGCCGACGTTTTTGATATCTGTGGATTACTACAAAAACAACAACCGAAAACTGTCGGAGCTTGGATTTTTGTTCTCGATTGTCACGGTGCATTTGATTAATTATTTATTTTTCTAAAATATGAAGGCGAGGTGTTCGCCTTTTTTGTTGCAACAAAAAAATTGCCATATTGTCGTCTACTGACAAACAAAATGACAATCCTTGAATTTATTCTACCGGTCTGTAGTCTTCTGCCAATGCGTCACGCAAATACACAAATAATTTGTCGTATTGTTTTATCGAATTGTAGTATTTGTTGTTTGGAAGAATGTAGTATTTTTTGTAATCTTTCGTGAAAGCCTTGATGATTCCCTTTCCATTTCTGTCTACCAAGGGCTTGTCGATGTCAAGACCCGATATTAAAATCACCTGAGTCGAGTAGTTGTTCTTGGTTACGGTGTTAAACCCACCGATTGTAGTCAATTTGTAGATTGAATTTGTGTGTTTCAAATACAACTTCACTTTTTCTGGAATGACATCTTTCTTCACTAGCAAAATCGGAGCTTGGATTTTTTGCGCAACTGTTGAGGACACAAGAGCATCTGCAAAAACCTCGCCACTTGTCGTGATGACTTCTGCTGGATTAGCGTTGACTCTTTTCGCCACCTCAACGCTCGATTCATATCTGTCGACTCCGGACAATCTCACAGCTTGTCTTCTCGTGGCGGATTCTATCGTGGATTTTATTTTTTCATTCACGGAAATATTTCCGCCGACAATCGTGACGTTTTCGATGTTTTTGATTGATTTGATGTAATTCAAAGTCGAGTTATCAACGCCGTCATTGCTCACGAGCAAAATCGGAGCCTTTTGATAAGCTGCGAGGCTTGTAGCGTATAATGCGTCTGCGTAGTTGGTTCCAGCGGCAAATATCAAATTTTTCGCTTGAGCACGATACTTAGCTGACGCAGAAGAAGTTTCGTAGCGGTTTTTGCCTTGGATTCGTGTGATTTTTGCAGTTGGAAATTCTTTTTTGAGATAGTTCTCAACTTTTTTGCTGATGGAATTTACTCCGCCCAGCAAATATATCTCATCCAAGAACATCTTGTCGAGCGCAGACTTGGTTTCTATCGGAAGCTTTCCCTTTCCCGTGTACAATAGTGGATATTTTCCCATCGACATATTAGTCGCACTGATTGCATCGGGATAGGCGTTGTCGTTGACCAATACAACCTTGTCAGTGTTTGCAAAATAGTGGCGTTGAACATTAACAGCTGTTTTTGCTCTGTTGTCACCTTGAAATCTCTGATGAATTACATTTTTGAAGATACCATCTTCATTCGTAGCGATGTTCGGATTTTTGTCCTTCTTGTCATTTTTATCGCTCGATTTTGAATTATCGTTTTTACCGTTTTTATCATTTTTATTGTGATTATCTGTCTGAACTTTTTTGTCAGAATTTTTGTCGACGCTTGTCACCGATTCAGCTTTCGCCGATGGCTTGACTGCCTTCTCGTTATCTGCCAACGATACAGTCGACAAGCTAAGAGTTAGCGCAAGTGCCAACGAAATAAATTTTTTCATAAAACTCTCCTTTATAATATCGCGATTAAGAACAGCACCGTAAATCCGAGCGCGTATCCAATAACATCCACAATCGCTGCGATAACAAAGGCAATCAAAGTCACCTTGTTCAATAAATTTTCGTTGAATTTGTCGTACATCACACAGCTGTACACAAAACCCACAAATGCTCGTGCGATTACTGATATCAACACGGATTTCCACACTAACAACGATGTAAACACAATGCCAATCAACGCGAACACGCTCGCCTTTGATAGAAACTCACGATTGGAAATTTTTGATGTCATTTTTTTCTTCAAAAAATCCGTAATGAGCCAGAAGCTAAGTACAAACGAGAAAGGCGTCATAACAGTTCTGGAAAAATACAAAAGCGAAATAAAAATATTTTCGAAGTCCTTGGATGGACTGAGCGGGCTTATTCTGTTGTAAATAATGAACGTAACCAAGCTCACAATCCCCGACACAATCAACGTGAACATCCACAGTCCCGGTCTGTTTTCAATTTTTTTTATGTGATTTTTTAATTTTGAAAAAACACTCAAATAAAGTCTTTGCATAAAAACTCCTTTCAATCTATATTTTAATTATAACCCAGCGCACAAAACGATTCAATAAAATAAAATTAGCACAAAAAATGAATGCGCTCGCAAAATACGAAACGCATCCACTTGAAAATAATTTTAAATTGTTCTAAATTTTTTTGAATATTACATCGCCATTAACGTGCCAAGCCGTTGGAAATCGTGTTGTACATAATAAACGCAATTATTCCGACTATAAATGCACCTATCAAGAAAACAATGATGCTTATGATAAGTTGTGCCAAAAATGATTTTAGGCCGACTTTGAAACTGTCTTTTTCGAGAACCAAATCCATAAAACTTGCAGAATAAGCGAGCATTCCCGTGAAGCAACCCAAAATTGAGCCGATAAATCCGAGCGGTGTTAGCACGAACATAAACAATTGATTGATTATACTGAACACGCCGCCCTTGACATCTCTCGTGCAAGGAGGCGGAGTTGGTCGCATATATTTTTTCGTAAACAAATATATGAATCTAGTCATCAAATAATTGATAAAAGGCACAGTAATCAAAGTGACCAACGAAATCGAAGAGCCTCTAAAAACCTTCGTCAGTTGGCCGAGAGTTCCGGATTTTGTAGCATTCGCCCATATCATATTGCCAACGGCCGCTATAACTCCTGAAGTCAAAAATGAATAAATGATTCCGTGCTTTGTCGCTGCGTAAAAATCGTAGATTTTTTTCGAATAATTGTAGATGAATTTCACAGCCTTCAAGTACCAATCAGGAGAATCGTTTTGCTTGTAATTCTCGTAGTTGTCGTTGTCTTCTTTGCGTTGTTTCGAAGTGTATTTTTCGTTTACATCTTCAAAAAAATTATCCGATTTTGGTTTTTCAAAATTATCTGATGATTCATTTTCAGAAACAACTCCATCGTGTTGTATTTTGTCATCGGATATGTAACTTTTGAGATTTGATTTAAAATCGTTGTTCTTTTCGTCCATAATTTCCTCCAATTAATATTTGTTAGTAATAATATACCCATTTAAAAAATATTAATTCACAAAAATTGTGTTTTTGGGCAAAGCTTTTTACAAATTTGCGATTTGTATTGTATAATAAGAGAGAACTTATGTCATTAGTACGGACGATAAGTAAATTGAAATTTAATTTGAGAACTTGAGGAGAGTTTTATGTCAATTTTAGTTATAGGCAGTGTCAACGTAGATACAACGTACAATTTGGAAAATTTTCCGAAGCCGGGGGAAACTATTTCGTCTCTGTCCAAGAGCAAATCTGTCGGGGGCAAAGGAGCAAACCAAGCGATTACTTGCCAGAAATTAGCAGGCGATGTGAAGTTTTTGGCGTGCGTTGGAAATGACAATGACGCTGATTATATTATGGATAATTTAAAAAGCTACGGACTCGATACGTCTAACATAATCAAAAAAAATGTCGACACAGGAACGGCACTCATAAACGTGGACAAGAACGGTCAAAATCAAATCGTGCTGGACCACGGGGCAAATTACGCCCTCAGCATCGAAGACATCGACAACAATTTGCACTTGTTAGATGAGTGCGATATTTTGATTCTTCAAATGGAAATTCCACAAGAAGTCAACGAGTACGCGATAAAAAAGGCGAAGGAGAGGGGAGTTTTCGTGATATTAAATCCCGCTCCGAGCGAGTTTGAAGTGGATGATATTTTGGACAAGGTCGACTTGTTTGTGCCGAACGAAAACGAGGTTATAAGATATTCCAGCAAGGAAAACTACATGGATGCAGCGAATGAATTGCTAGATAAAAATGTGAAATCCGTGATAATAACTTTGGGCGAAAATGGCTCGGAGTATTTCACAAAAACGGAGTCAATCAAAGAATCTGCAATAAAGGTCAATGCTGTGGATACGACATCTGCCGGTGACAGCTACATTGGAGCTCTCGCTGTGAAGCTCGACGAGAAGAAATCTATGCAGGAAGCGATGAGATTTGCGACGAAGGTGTCTTCTGTGACTGTTTCGAGAAAAGGCTCGGGAGTGTCGATTCCAACGATTGATGAGATAATTTAGTATTTCAAAATATTTTGAGGTGATTTATGGAAAAATTTAGCGTGAACAAGGACGATATGATAATTTTGTTGATTGATTTACAAGAAAAATTGGTTCCAGTACTTCACGACAACGAGTACGTCATTAAACACACGAAGGCCGTTTTGGAGATGGCGAAAATTTTCAATATCCCCGTGGTCACGACAAGGCAATACCCAAAGGGCTTGGGAGATACTGTGGAATGTTTGAAACCGTACGAAAAAAAAGTGTTCGACAAAGTGGATTTCACGGCGAAGCTTGACGAGGTTATGAGTGAAATAGAAAAAACCGGAAGAAAACAAATCGTTGTCGTCGGAGCCGAAGCGCATATTTGTGTCTACCAAACTATACGAGATTTGATTGACGAGTACAAGATGATTGTGCTCGAAGATTGCGTCACGAGTAGACGTGTTGAAAACAAAATGAATGCGATTCAAAATTTCCGAGAAATGAATTGTTTGGTGATAAATTCCGAGACGTTGATTTTCGATATTTTAAAAAGAGCGGGAAGCGATGAGTTCAAAATACTGTCAAAATTAATCAAATAAAAACCAAAACCAACTTTACTTTTGAAAAGCAAAGTTGGTTTTTTTTATCCCAATAACATAAACAAGAAATGAGCGCTGATTCCGGCTGCGAGTCCTCCGATTGTGTGCGACAAAATCGCCTTCGGTGCGAGTTTTCGTGCGTTTAACGTGTCCATCATCCCAACGTGTGTTGACAAATATCCCGACCAACACATACCGAGAGCTGTGAAGACTGCGATGTCATTTCCATTTATTAAATTTTTCTCCAACAATTTCGGAACAAGCCCAAGAGCTGCCCCGACAGAGCCCAACGCTGTGATTGGAAATGCGATACATTCGGACGAGCTGAAGCCGAAAAGCGGCTTCAAAATCGGATTTAAAATTGCACCCAGTTTCGGAATGAGACCGACTCCCTCGTACGCTTTGCCTGTGTAGACCATCACACCGTTTTGAACAGTTCCAGTCGATGTCAATATCATAACCAAAGTGCAGATGACAACGACTCCGGGAATTATATCCATACCGGCTTGCACTCCAGCTTTTCCTCCTTCTAGCATTGAGTTCAAAATTCTCTCAATCAAAGTCTGTTCTTCTATTTCTTCGACGATGTTTTCATCTTCGACTGCGAGATTTTCATCTGTGTCTTCGTAGTATTTTTTCGTGAAATACATCATAATTCTGACCGAAACAATCGAGCCAATCGTCGCTCCCAATACTCCCAGCGATGCAGCCTTCAAGTATTTTGTCCCATGACCTAGTGAAGACATAAAAGTCCACACGATAAATCCCATTCCAAACGATGTTCCGAGGTTACAAAGCGTCGGAAGCTGATAGTTTTTGAAATACTTTGCAAATCCCTTGTCCTTTGCAAGCCCAATGATTGCAGGATTGTCCGACAAAAAAGTCGTCAATATTCCGAGTGCAGATGCGCCCGGTAAATTATACAAAGGTTTCATAATTGGACTTATGAGTTTGTTTATGAGTGCGATTACTCCAAACTCGCTGAAAATCTTCGACAACGCCCCCGTCAGTACGGCAATCGCCATAATGAAAAATACGGTGTTGAGCAATAAATCATGAGCGGTTTTCATAATCGTGTTGAACATATTGCCGAGGCCCATAATATTTGCTATGTATCCAAAAAGCCCGAACACGACGAAAATCGTGAAGAAAGATTCCAGTCTAACCTCATTTGATTTTGATTTTTTCATAAAATTCTCCATTGATTAATATTAATTATAATTTTAAAATATTTTCTCGCAAATTACAACACATTTTTAGCCCAATAAATTTCTGATTGCAAAAATCAAAAGCAGATGAGCCGGATAGAAAATGTAAAAAGCCCATTTGTTTACATTGCCCTTTTTGCCGTTGTAAAAGTGAATGATGGGAATTGACAAATACACGAACAAATACATATAAGCCTCGAAAAAATATCCGAACAAAATCGCAATGTAGGTGTTTTTTCTCGAAACAGAACCCATATACAACAACAAAATCGCCAATATTCCAAGCATCGGATAATCGGTTTGGAGCAAATTGGAGATGACACAGAAAAAAACTATGCTCACAATCTTCAGTGAAAATTTTGCGGACGATTTGATTTCCAGTTTTTTAATCTTCTCCAATGTAAATATCAAACACGCACCCAATCCCAACGTGAAAAACACATTTTGGTTTGAAAAGTCGAACGCATTTCCACTTGTCGCCAAGTCGAATGGGATTTCGGAGATAATCGCAAACGAAAAAAGCCTTGCGATGGATTTTTCTACATTTCTGGTCAAAAACATTCCATTCACTATCAAAAATGCGAAGATAGGAAACGCAATTCTCCCGATGAAAAGCATTAACGCTCCGACGAAAACTCTCCAATCGGATGAAAAAATCTCGCTTGTCGAGAATATTCCGTATTTTTGCAGCATATTGCACTGCACGATGTGGCTGATGAGCATAGATGTGCAGGCTATTACTTTCAATCCAGAGCTGGATAATCCGTTTTTTCTCCTCCAAATATTCAAATAGTTTTGCCTTTGAGTTTCGTTCAGTAGTTGCATTGAAATCTCCTTAAATTCACTAATAATATTTTATCACAAAAAATGGCTGAAATTTCTGATATAATGAATGAAAGGTGATAATATGAAAATGGAAATTTACGAAAATTCAGTAGATGAGAACAACCGATTTGAAAATGAAAAAGACAACGAAATGGCTGTGATGCTTTCGTTTTTCTTGGAAAAATTGAAATCCAAAAAGATTTTTGTCGACAGATACAAATTGAACAAGGACACAGAAAAATTTGAGCAAAACAAAATTACGGAGAAAATAAACGACAAAACTAAACTTCCGATAACAGTCGTAGATGGAGTGGTCGTGCTTTCGGGGAGATATCCAAAAAGCTACGAGATCCTCGATTTTTTAAAGCTCGACAGAAATATTTTCAACCAAGCTTACGTCAACGATAAGCGCAAATTCTGATGAGGATGTCTCCTAAGGTTTAGGAAACAAAAAACCTGTGAAAAATCACAGGTCTACATTCTATTTCATTGAATCCAAAAACATTTTGATAATCTCGTGGCCTTGTTCTAACGTGTCAAGCGCCATTTCCGGATGGTATTGCACGCCGAGGAAAAATTTCTTGTCGGGGGCAAATGCAGCCTCGATGATTCCGTCCGAAGATTTTTGAAGAATTTCTAGCTTGTTGGAAATTTCTTTGATGGCTTGGTGATGAAGGCTGTTCACATAAAAAGAATCGTCGAATTTTTTCTTGAAAAACCCAAAATTTGTGACTTTGTGCACCAAATCATCGTAGGGTTTGTCTTGTGAATGAATTATTTTGATGTCTTTTTGCTTTTTCAAATCCTGATACAAACTTCCTCCCAAGTAGACGTTCATAAGTTGAAGACCTCGGCAAATTCCAAAAGTTGGGATGTCCTTTTTGTAGCAAATATCCATAAGCTCAAATTCAAAATCATCCCTGACAGAAGATGAAATCCCACACTCATCAATTTTGTCTTCGCCGTAAAAAGATGGAGATATGTCTTGACCACCCGTAAATACAACCCCGTCCAATCTGTCGGTGATGTCTTCGAGAAAATCTCTGTTTGTGTTAAATGGAAGGACAACTGCGAATCCTCCGTTTCTCTCGATGAGTTCAATGTATTTTCTAAGCATAAAAAGTCTGTTTTCAGCCACGTCATAAAGTGGTGTAAGTCCAATTATTTTCATATTCCCTCCAATTAATATACAAATATTATATCAGACAAAACAAACAATAACATTTTTTTGAGAAATTTTTGAAAAGTGCTATAATATTATTGTATCTGGAGAAATATCGAAGTGGTCATAACGGGGCGCACTCGAAATGCGTTTGGGATTATTTCCCACGTGGGTTCGAATCCCACTTTCTCCGCCAAAAAAGCACGACCTTTAAAACAAAGGACGTGCTTTTTAATTTTTAAATTTACGATTGTAGGACTTTTTTCTTCAAAAAAGACAACTTCGTCTCACTGACCAAGATTGCGCTGAAAATAAACACAAATCCAATCACGGAGAATAAAGTCAGAGATTCCATCCCGGCGAGAACGGGAATTAAAATTCCAAATATAGATTCAAATCCCAAAATAATTGCAGCCGTCGATGGGTTTGTGTATTTCTGTCCGATGTTTTGCAACAGCAATGCAACAGCTGTACACATAACTGCCAAGTAACACAACTCCATCACAGCTCTCGAAGTGACAACCATATGAGAATTGTCTTCGATGAGCAAAGTCGTAATCCACGAAAGGCTCGCCGCCATTATAAATTGGAAAACAGTCATCACGATAGGGTCTCTGCCCTTTGCAAATGCACTGACTGCGATGATGTGAGATGCAAAAAGGAAACCACTGAGTAGCGCCAACAAATCACCGAGCCATGCCAATGGGTTTTGCGTGTGAGATGTTGAAGAAGACATCGAAATAAAAAATATTCCCGTGATGCACAAAGCTGCAGCCGACAAATTGTATCTATCTGGGCGTTGCTTGAAAACAATCCATGCTAAAAATGGAACTATAACACAATAAGACGCCGACAAAAATCCGCTTCTACCAGGGTCTGCAAATCTGACGCCGAGAGTTTGCGATGAATATGATACAAACAAAAAAACTCCGATAATCAAACCGTGTTTGGCATCTTCGAATGTCGCCTGTCTTAATTTTTTCCAGAAAATAATAGACAATAAAATAGTTGCCAACGTGAACCTAATCGCCAATATAAAATTGGGATTGAAAGTTTGAGAAGATTGTTTGACAACTGTAAGTGAACTTCCCCACAAAACCGCAACAATCAAGAGAGCCAATTTTGCGAGCAAATTATTTTTTTTCGTATCCATTTTCTCCTCCTCTTAATTTATATCAGATATATTATCCCAGTTTTCGATTGATTTGTAAACACTTTAAAATGGGAAAAATCACGACAAATTTTCACACAAAAAAACACGAAATCACGGCAAATTTTCAAAAAAAAAGAGGAGGTGACCTCCTCCATAAACTTACACAAATGGAATGTACTGACCGTATCCTTCTTCCTCCATTTTTTCCAGCGGAACAAATCTCAAACTAGCACCGTTGATGCAGTATCTCAGACCGCCTTTTTCAGAAGGCCCGTCATCGAAAACGTGGCCCAAATGGCTGTCAGCGTGTTTGCTCCTGACCTCAGTTCGAACTCGTGACAACTTGTTATCCTCGGAGTAATTCACAGAATTTGATGTGATTGTCTTTGTAAACGAAGGCCAACCACAACCCGCATCGTATTTGTCCTTTGAAGAAAAAAGCGGCTCTCCACTTGTGATGTCCACAAAAATTCCCTTTTCATCGAAATCATTAAAACAAGACGTGTGAGGTCGTTCAGTCGCTGCGTTTTGAGTGACGCGATAGCTCACATCGGATAGATTTTGTTTCAATTCTTCATCGGACATTTTTTTGTATTCAGTTGTGTCCAAATCCTCATCAAAAGCGTTCAAATTGATGTGGCAATATCCGCCCGGATTTTTGTCCAAATAATCTTGGTGATAATCCTCAGCCAACACAAAATTTCTGAGCTGTTCAACTAAAACAGTTAGCTTCTCATCGTATTTTGATTGAATGAATTTCATCACGGAATTGATAATCTTCAAATCATTCTCGTCTTCGTAGAAAATTCCAGTTCGGTATTGTTCGCCGACATCATTTCCCTGTTTATTCACAGAAGTTGGATTTATAATTCTGAAATAGTGCAGCAAAATCTCAGCCAAATCCAACCTGTTTTTATCGTAGACAATTCTCACGGTTTCAGCGTGGTGAGTTTGTTTTATTTTCTTGTAGTCGGTGTCATTTCCGTCGCCATTCGCATAACCTGTGTCGGTATCAATGACGCCGTCTAATTTTTTGAAATAAGCTTCAACGCCCCAAAAACATCCACCAGCCAAATAAATTGTACTTTTTTCAATAAATTTCATTTTTCACCTCTCAATAATTATACCCTCACGAAAAAATCTTAGTCAAATAAAATTGCACACAAAAAAACTAACTGCACACACAGTTAGTTTTCAAAAATTATTTGCTCAATTCCTCTGCGATTCGAAGGGATTTGCCAGCGTAAACCGCAGCAGGACCTCCACCCATTGCCACGCAAACTTCCATCATTTCAGAAATTTCTTCCATCGTGCATCCTGCATCCAAACAACCCTTAGTGTGATGAACGATACATCCGTCACATTTAACTGTTATCCCGATTGCAAGAGCAATCAACTCTTTTTCTTTCAAAGATAATTTTCCGTCCTTGAAAATTTCTCCGCACATTCCAGAGAAATTCTTAGCGACATTTGGCAAATGTTCGCCAAATAATTTTGAATTTTCAGCTAATACTTGTTTACTGTCCATAATTGCCTCCTTTTTTCGACAACGAATTGTCTTTTCAATATAATATTATCAAAACGATTTGCAAAAATCTCAATTATTTAACATTTCAATAAATAAGCGCTTATTTATTGAATCCAATTATAAATAGAAAATTAAAATATGTGATATAATTAAACCATAAAATTTAGGAAGTTAATATGAAAAAGCTTTGTAAATTATTGGTTTTGATGATGGTTATGGCGATAGGATTTACAGGTTGCGCCAACAACAATCAACAATCAAAAGACTCTAATCAAAAACAAGCTGAATCAAAAGAAAATTATGAAATCAGTTTCAGCGGTTCATCTACATTAGCACCGGTTATCAGCAAAATTTCCACAAATTTCATCGAAAAAAACGTGACGTGGAACAAAGTTGACCCATCGTTGCCAGAGAAAAACATCACAATTTATGTATCAGCTGGTGGCTCGGGTGCAGGAGTGAAGGCTGTGTTGGACAATGTAGCAAACTTCGGTATGTTAGCTCGTGATGTAAAGGACAAGGAAAAAGAAAAAGTAAAAGATTTCAAGGAATACAAGCTTGGACTTGATGCTTTGACTCTCGCAGTTAATCCGATGAACAAAGTAATCGCCGAAAAAAAGGGTAATTTGACGAAGGAAGAAATCGTGAAGATTTTCTCCGGCGAATACAAAAAATGGAGCGACTTAGACCCTTCTCTTCCAAAAGAAGACATCGTAGTTGTAACTCGTGATTTGAGCGGAGGAGCTCACGAAGTTTTCCAAAAGAAAGTTATGAAGGATGTAAAAGTCAGACAAGACGCAATTCAAGCACCTACAATGGGAGCATTGGTTGCGAAAATAATCGAAAATCCTAACGCAATAGGATACGCGTCATTTGGAATTGCAAACCAAAATAAAGGCAAATTAATTCCTTTGAAAGTCGACGGAGTAGAACCAACAGAAGAAAATATTTTGAACAAATCGTATTATATTTCAAGACCGTTGATTATTATGAAAAGCGGTAATTTGACAAAGACAGAACAACTTTTTATTGATTATTTGAACTCAAAAGAAGGAAAAGAAATTATAAAAGATATGGGATTCATTCCAAGCAAATAAAATTTAAAGGCAAAGTGATTTTTCACTTTGCTTTTTGTACATAAAAAAGTAGAGGATGAGTTATGAAAATAAAAAACAACATATTTAAAAGCTTGGTCTGTATTTTTACATTGTTTTCCATATCGGTGCTTTTGATTTTGATTGGCTTTGTGCTAAAAGAATCGCTGCCTTTTTTCAGACAGTACAGTGCGTTTAAATTTTTGTTCGAAAATGTGTGGAGCTCGATGGACGATAATTTCGGAGCGTTCAACATAATTCTTGCGAGTTTTTACATTGCGCTGTTGGCGTGTTTGTTTTCTTTTCCGATTAGCTACGGGTTGAGTTTGATGATTGTGTTCTACACAGACAAAAAACTCAAAACGCTCATAAGCTGGATTGTCAGAATATTGGCGGGAGTTCCGTCCATTGTCTACGGATTTTTCGGATTATTCGTTGTCGTGAAATTCTTGGAAAAAAATCTCAAAATGGCCGCCGGGGAATCAGTTCTAGCGGCGAGTGTGATTTTGTCGATAATGATATTGCCGTATTTCGTTGAAGTGTTGACTGAAACTTTTGAAAAGACAAAACAAAAATACAAAAAACAGTCCGATTGTTTTGCGGTGAGCAGGGAATATTTCATCAGAAAAATCGTACTCAAACAAAGCGTAAGAAACGCTGTGAGCGGATTTTTGCTAGCATTTTCGAGAGCCATCGGCGAGACAATGGCGGTGATGATGGTGATAGGAAACGCACCGATTTTTCCGAAAATTTTGTCGAAAGCAGAGACAATAGCATCGCTAATTGCACTTGAAGTTGGAATGAGCGAAGTTGGAAGTTTGCACTATCATTCGCTCTACGCAAGCTCGTTTGTGCTTTTGGTCTTTGTGATTATTGTGGATTTGATTGTGTTTGTGTTGAACAAAAAGAGGGTTCATTATGATTAAATTTAAGGATTTTTTGATTAAATTGTGGGTGTATCTATCATTTGCAATCGTGTTTTTGTTTATATTTAAAATAATGATGTTTTTAATATCAAAAGGCTTATCCTCGGTTAACATCGAATTTCTCACGCAAAACCCACAAGGGCTTCCTCTGGGAACTGCGGGAGGAATAAAATCCAGCATAATCGGGTCATTTTGGTTGATGATAATAGCGATGATGTTATCGAGTTTGCTCGGAGTTTCCTGTGCAATTTATCGAGTTTTTTACTGCAGAGCAGAAATTTTAAAATCAATTATTTCGCTTATAATTCAGTGCATTGCATCGGTGCCGTCGATAATCATCGGAATGTTTGTCTACGGATTTTTCATCGTTACACTCAACATTTCCAAAAGTCTACTCACAGCGTCAATCGCACTTTCTCTGATTGTGTTTCCATTTGTCGAAGTGAACATCGAAAAATCAATCATGGAAATCAACAACGCAACGATAAAAGACAGTTTGTCGCTCGGAATCGACACGACATATATGATAAGAAAACTGATATTGCCGATGATTTCAAGAAATGTAATCACAATCTCGCTTTTGGCGGGAAGCTATGCGATAGGAGCGACAGCCCCGCTATTGTTAACGGGAGCGGTGTTTATGAACAACTCTATAAGCTTGTTCAAACCGGTTACAGCACTGCCATTTCATTTGCATATGCTGCTTAGCCAATCAATCGCAGTTGAAAAAGCTTACGCAACAGCGTTTGTGTTGATTATGATTTTGGTGTTCATTCACATATTGGCATACATCGTATTGGTGTTTTCAGGAGGAAAATTAATTGAGCATATTACAAATAAATAATCTGTCGATATCCTACAGAGAAAAAAACGTACTTGAAAATGTAAACTTGACAGTAGAAGAAAAAGAAATAATAAGCATAATGGGAAATTCAGGCTCGGGAAAATCGACATTCTTGTCGTGCTTGAACGGATTTTTGACAGAAAATGGCGGACAATATTCGGGAGAAATACTATTCGATGGCACAGACATCTCACAATACAAACTAATTGATTTGAGAAGACAAATCTCAATGCTGTTTCAAGATTCCACAGTATTTGATATGTCCATCGAAAAAAATCTGACATATACATTGGAGTATTTTCACGGCAAAAATTACGACAAAAAAACGGAAATAGAGCAAATACTCAAAAGCGTGAATTTGTACGAAGAATTAAAAGACAATCTGAAAATGAACGCCAACAAACTATCGGGAGGACAAAAACAGAGACTCTGCATAGCCAGAATGCTCACAACAAATCCCAAAATATTGATATTCGATGAGCCTTGCTCATCACTGGATTTGCAAAACACATTGGCGATAGAAAATCTGTTGAAAAATCTGTCACAAAACTACACGATAATAATTTCCACACACAACGCAGACCAAGCAAAGAGAATTTCCGATAGAATTTTGTTCATTGAAGATAAAAATTTGGTTGAAAACGATGAAATATAAAAATATAAAATTAAAACACGAGGGCAAATATGAAAATTATGGTAGTTGAAGATGACATTGATTTATCAGAATTAATTAAGATGTATTTGATTCCAGAAGGATGGGAAATAGAAATTTTTCACACAGGTAAAAAAGCAGTAGAAAGTTTCAATCGAGCTCACTATGATTTAATACTTTTGGACTTATTGCTTCCAGATATAAATGGGTTTGAGATATGCAAACAAATACGAGAAAAATCCACAATTCCAATAATTATGCTCACTGCTCTGGAAGATTCTATTCATAAAGTACAAGGATTAAATATGGGCGCAGATGACTATATCATAAAACCCTTTGAGCCAACAGAATTAGTCGCCAGGATTAAGTCAAATCTCAGGAGAAGCTATGAATTTTCTTCTGTAAAATCTTTAGACAATGAAGAACACGAACGTGACGAACTCGTTGTAGGAAGTTTGCGATTGAACAGAAAAACGCATAAAAGCTTTTATAATGAAATAGAAATAATTTTAACGCCGAAAGAATTTGAAATTTTATGGCTGTTGATGGAAAAACCAGACGATGTTCACAATATGGATGAAATACATTACAAAATTTGGAAAGATGAAGTGCTGTCAACAGAGGTAAATCCAGTTATGGTTCACATAAGAAGAATACGAGCTAAATTCGAACAATGCGGAATAAGTTCTATAATAAAGACAATATGGGGAGTGGGGTATAAGATTAATGCGTAAAGAAAATTCATATATTAAAAGAATTATTCTGTATCAATGCTTATGGATAGCTGTTGGAATTTTTATTACATTTGCTTTTCATCAATTGATAGACAGCTTGATAATTTACAATATTGACACAGAAGCCGAGTTGAGTTCAATATATAAGATTTATTTTGGATTTGGTCATTACTTTTTCATTATGCTAGGCGCAATTGTAATAACCATCGGATGTTTTTACATTCAGAACAAACAATTTGAAAAATATCGCGAGTATTTTGTATCTGGAATTAAATACATTAAGGGCGAAAATCCCGATATAAAAGAATTTCACGAATCTCTATCCAACGAAAGATTGGATTTCATCAATATCAGAAAACAAATTTTAGAGATGGAAAATAATTATGAACTGGCATATAAGGAAAAAACGGATTTGCTGACGTATTTGGCACACGATATCAAAACGCCTCTGTCAAATTTGTTGGGATATTCAACGTTGCTTTACGATGAAGACAATTTAACTTATGAGCAACAAAAAAAGTTCATAAAAGTTATATACGAAAATGTGAAATCACTAAACAGTTTGAGCGAGGATTTCTTCTCCTATTTGAAATTCAATTTAAATGAAATTCCAATCAACATCAAAAAGTTTGATGCAGAGCTATTTTTAAAACAATGGGAAGAAGAAAGAAAAACACTGGTGAACGATAACGATTTGGATATTAGATTTGCAAATGCTTCCGGCAAAGAAATTAATACAGACCCTGAATTACTCGTGAGGATTTTGGATAATTTGGTATCGAATGCGACCAAATACTCAAAAAAGGGTACGACCATTATTGTTGAAGTTGGGATAAAGGATAAATCATTAAATTTGACGGTTAAAAATGAAATCGAAAATAATTTAAACGTAGATTGGAAATTGGTGAAAAATAAATTTTATCGCGGAGATATGTCACGAAATCGCTTGAAAAACAGCGGCTCAGGAGTTGGGCTTACAATTGTAAATGATATTGTAGCGCATTTGAATGGAAAATTTGATGTGTGCAATAAAGATAATTGGGTAATTGCAAATGTAAACATTCCAGTTTATTAAAAAGAAAGAAAAAAGCAAGAATTTATACAAAAAAACTTAATCTCTTATATTGAAGACTAACCTATAATGACTTTATAAGGTTAGTTTTTTTATTGGCAAGTCATAAGGGGGAATAGTTTATGAAAAAAATAATACGCTTATTGACATTTTTGTTGATTTTTGCTGTGGGGTTAGGATTTTTCTCTTACAAGAACTCACGTTTGATGGAGTTTTTTATAAGAGAGTTCGACACCACTGTGAATATAACCACTAAGCCACAAAATACTGAAAAAAACATTCTTGAAATTCAAAAAATTGCTAAGAAAAACAAAATTAGTTTCATAAAAGAAGTTTACAAACCCAAAAACTCATTAAAAGAAAAACAGAAAATAAATATATTTGTTTATCTTGATGATGCGAGGTGGTTTAAGAAATCATTTAAGAACATTGATATCGATGAAAATTACAACGGAATTAATAGATTCAAAAATGTAACCGAGCACAGTATTTTGACAAGCAAGGAAGTTGATTTTGTTGAATATTCTAAGATTGAAAATCACACTTTTAATGGAGATTATCACATTAAAGGAATGCCTTCTAATATTGGGAAATTTATCGACGAATTAAATGGTAGAAAAGAATTGGGAATTGATGCCACAATTGACAAATCTTTTTCAGTTGCCAGTGAAATCACACAAAAACAAGCCATATTATACGCGATGCTTATTTTAATAATTGTTTTTGCTTTGGCGTTCAGCGTTGTAATTTACAATTCATCAATTTCCAAGGAAATATCTATAATTTCTCTATTGGGTCATGACAAAATGAGTTTTTGCTGTAAGAAGGCGATGAATTTGTTGAAAATTCCAATATTGATTTCGTTGATGGCATTGCTTGGCGTGTTGTTTTATTTGACACACCCGGACTCGATGATTGGCTTTGCAATAGCCGTCAAACAAATATTCATATCACTTGTTTTAATGGGAATTTTATTGACACTAATGTATTTTCTTATGCTTTACTTCAGAGTTAAAAATGTCAGCACCATTTCGTGGCTAAAAGGCTACAAAAAAATATACAAAACAAGCCCTGTTATTTTCAAAGTGTTCTCATTGTCTGTCGTCTTGTATCTTTTTACAGTAACTTTGTTTGGATTGAACGACTACCTTGCATCTACATCATTTTTTGATGCGTGGGAAAAATCGAAAAATTACGCAAACATAGCTTGTGCGTGGCCGTGGACTTATGTTGAAAATGATGATAAATTTGAAAAAATCGTCGCACCAAAGTTAAACAGCTTGTGGGACGAATTGGACTCTAAAGGGGCAATACTTTTCTTCGCGCCAAATATTCAATATGAAAATGATGATGAATATTTAAACAAACAGGCTTTTAGAGGTAGGTTTGCTTATGTTAACAAAAATTACCTCGGAACAACCAACTTGATTGATTCACAAGACAAGCCACTGACGACTCATACGCCAAATTCTGATGAATGGATTGTATTTGTTCCTGAAAATATTACAATAACGGAATTTGACAAGCAAAATATAAGAAAATCACATATTTTTAATTGCGTGAATCAAAAAGACGATGTCAGTGAGAAATACATCAAAATCAAGAAAAAGCAGTATGTTTTTACGTTTGATTGCCAGCAAAATATAATTAGTCCAGATATATTTAATTATGTTTTGGTTATGGTAAATGGCAAAGAATTAGCACCTACCAGAGAGATTAAAATACCGTCACTGGTTAACGGCAAGTTTCATCCCTACATCCCAAATCCGAATAAGGGCTATGATTATTTAAAACCGGCCATTCAAAAAACACAATCATCTGACTATATACTTTTCGTCACGAGCGTATATGACGAAGTCGTTGAAAAAATAGAAATGTATAAAACAGAAACGACCATATATTTTTTAGGATTTTTGCTATCGGTTTTAATATTGTTTGTAACGATAAAAATAGATGAAGAATCATATTTTTATAATTATGGACAAAAAATCTATGTTTCAAGATTGTTTGGCTATGATTTTAAATCCATTCATAAATATAAAATAATTAAGATTTTACTGGGAGTTATCGCAAGTGTTATCATTTGCTATCTGATAATACTATTCACGATGTATTTTAGAAGTTTTGAATTTTATGAGCCAAAAGACGGATGGAATTTAAAAAAATTATTGGTCTGTTTATTGATGTACACTCCTAGCGTTATTGTTTGTTTTGTATATGAAATTATCAACATAAAAAAGAACGAAAAAAATTTAATGACAAAGATAAAGGAAGGTGATTAAATGAATATTGATAAACCTCAAATCTCATTGAAAAACATATCTAAAAAATACGGCAACCACAAAATATTAGAGAATATAAATCTCGAAATTTATGAAGGAGATTTTATTTGCATTTTTGGCAAAAGTGGTGGAGGAAAGACAACTCTGTTAAATATAATCGGAACTCTTGAAGAATATGATGAAGGAGAATTGATTTGCTTTTCTAAACACAATCCATTTAGAAATGAAAAAGAATCTGAACTTTTACGAAGGTATAAAATAGCCTATCTTTTTCAAAACTTTGCTCTAGTTGATAATATGACAGTTCAAGAAAATTTGAATTTGGCAGTAAAATACAGTAGAAGTACAGATAAAAAATCAATTATCAAAAAAGCTCTTATGGATATGGGAATAGAAGACAAGCTTAAATCCAAGATATTTGAACTATCGGGTGGAGAACAGCAAAGAGTAGCTCTCGCGAGAAATATGGTTAAGCCATACGAAATAATGTTAGCAGACGAACCGACAGGCTCATTGGATAGCGAAAACAAAAAGATGGTAATTGATACACTTGTAAGGCTAAATAATATGGGAAAAACCATAATTGTTGTAAGCCACGATAGGGAATTTGAAAAAATTGCACACAAGAATTTTATTATCGAAAATGGCAAACTGAAACAGCTAGAATTTGCGTAGAGAAAAACTTCGGATTATAAATTAAGCTCTCAAAAATAGAGCCTTGCTTTTAGCACGGCTCTATCTTCTCATATTTTTTATTTTATTCTTATTGTTTATTTTTTGTTCTTCTTTGTATTTTGTATTCTTCCTCTTATTTTCTTATTGTGGAATCAAAATATATGAGAAAAGAATTACCACTTTTGAAAAAACTCGCACAATCTGAAACTATAAAAGAAAGAGTCAAAGTAGAAGATATGGAATTTTCTAAAATGGGACAAAAAGTTATGGATTTGGATGATTTGATTAAGGAATTGAATACTAAAAAATCTCAATCTGAAAAAGCTATCGAACAATTGACAAAAGAAATGAAAAATTTATAAAAATCAAATCCTATTCGCGTTAATTTACGAGTAGGATTTTTTTTCGAGAAATCTAAAAAATTCTAAAGATTGTAGAAAATATGAGAAATTTATACGAAGTTGTGATATAATTTTAACTGTTAAATATATTAATAGGATGATGAAAAATGGAAAAACCAAATCAAAAAAAATACACTTTTTTGATTAACACGACGCCCCCTCCTAGGCTGATAAAAAGAATGGATCTCGTGAAAGAAAAGTTCGATTTGTATGCGATTTGCTGGGACAAGGGAACGGATGAGAAATTTGATTTCAAGCGTGATTTTTGCAAGAAGGAAATAATAAAGATTGATGCCGACAACAGCAATCCTATGAAAAGACTTATTCCCACTTACAAATTCGCAAAAAAAGCTTATAAAATATTGGAGAGAATTAAACCGGATTTAATTCACGTCCAAAGTTATGATATGCTAGAGATAGCTACAAAATACAAAAAAAACGACGACAATAATGTTAAGATTATATACGAAGTGCCAGATATTCACAGATATTTGACCGATGACAAGAAGAATTTCCCGATGAATATCGTATCCTCCATTTTGAAAAAAAGAGAGAACGATATGCTTTGTTATGTCGATTTGATGATTGTGACGAGTATGAAATTCTGGGAGCATTTCGATGGCAAATTCAATAAGGACAAATTGGTTTTTATGCCGAATATTCCAAACCTACAATTGTTCAAAGATTACAAATTGTTGCGAGAAAAAAATCGCCACGACACTTTCACTGTCGGCTACATCGGTGGGTTGAGGTATTTGAACGAGTTAAAAAAATTGACAAAGGCTATGGAAGGCTTAGGAATGAATCTTATGATGGCGGGTTTCGAGAGTGGAACTTATTTCAAAGAGCTCGCTCAAACGAAAGATTTCATCGAATATCGCGGCAAATTTTACTACGACGATGAGATTGCAGAGCTTTATTCAAAATGCGACTGCATATTCTCGGTTTACGATGCGTCGATGAAAAATGTCAGGATTGCGCTTCCGAACAAATTATACGAGTCCATCCACGCAGAGCTTCCGATAATTGTCGCGAGGGACACTTATCTGTCAGAACTTGTCAATGAATGGAAAGTAGGAGTTTCCGTTGACCACGAGTCAGATGAGGAGATGAGAAATGTTTTGTTGAGGCTTAGAGATGACAGAACATTCTACAATTCACTCCAAGAAAATTGCAGAAAAATGCAGTCGGAATTGAATCCACAAAAAAACAACGAGAATTTGTTAAAAGAAATAGAAAAATTATTTTAAAGGAGAAGATTATTATGATTAATGTAATTGGATTGGGCTATATTGGTCTACCTACAGCATTGATGCTAGCTACATCAGGAAACAAAGTTGTTGGAACAGATATTAAAGAAGAAGTAGTAGATAAATTAAAACATAGACAACTAACTTTTGAAGAAAAGGGAATGGACGAGCTTTTTGAAAAAGCTTTGAACGCAGATATAACTTTTCAATTAAAACCAGTGTCTACGGATTTCTACATCATCACAGCTCCTACTCCATACGACCCTGTATCTAAGAAATTGGATTGTTCGTATGTTGTGAAGGCTGTTGAATCTGTGTTGGAGCCAGCGAAAAATGATGCGATTATCGTAGTAGAATCTACGATTTCACCGGGAGCAATCGACACTTATGTCAGACCGATTGTAGATGAATATATGAAAAAATCCGGCAAGAAATTGAATTTGGTTCACGCTCCTGAAAGAATTATTCCGGGAAATATGGTGTACGAATTGGAACACAACGCCAGAACAATCGGCGCCGACGAGCCTAAATACGGCGAAAAAGTAAAAGAAGTTTACTCTACTTTCTGCAAGGGCGAAATCAATTTGACAAATATCAAAACTGCCGAAATGACAAAAGTTGTTGAGAACACATTCAGAGACATCAACATCGCATTTGCAAACGAATTGGCTAAGATTTGTCGCCAAGGCGGACTTGATGTCAACGAAGTTATCAGAATTTCCAACAAACACCCTAGAGTTAATATTCTTTCACCGGGACCTGGAGTTGGTGGACATTGTATTTCAGTTGACCCTTGGTTTTTAGTTGGCGATTATCCACTTCTAACAGAGATAATCTACAAGGCACGTCAAATTAACGATTCAATGCCAGAATATGTTCTAAAACGCGCTTACAACATAATGAAAGAAAACAATATGACTGATTTCTCAAAAGTTGGAATTTACGGTTTGACTTACAAAGAAAACGTAGATGACATCAGAGAATCTCCAACACTTCAATTATTGCAACACCAAAAAGAACATTTGGGTGACGGATTGAAAGTGTACGACCCAATGGTAAAAAGAGAAGTCGTTGACAATCAATACCACGATTTGAAAAAATTCTTGGACGATGTTGACTTTGTAATTGTTATGATTGGTCACGATGAAATTAGACAAAATATGGACGTATTAAAAGACAAAGTTGTTCTCGATACAAGACACATCGACGTTGACAACAAATACGGTTTCTACACATTATAAAAAAACTAAAAGACGCTTGTCGAATAAAGCGTCTTTTTTTAAAAAGAGGTAAAAATGAAAAAAGTAATGGTGGTTTTTGGAACAAGACCAGAAGCGATTAAAATGTGTCCGCTTGTAAAAGAGCTAAAAAAAAGAGACAACTTTGAAGTTTGCGTTCTCGTGACGGGACAGCACAAACAAATGCTCAGACAGGTGTTGGATGTTTTTGAAATAAAAGAAGATTACAACTTAGAGATAATGAAGGACAAGCAAACTCTGTTCGATGTTACAACAACCATTTTGGAGAAAATCAAATCAATACTTGAACAAGAAAAACCAGACATCGTGCTGGTACACGGTGACACTTCCACGAGTTTTGTCGCAGGGCTTGCCGCATTTTATTTAAGAATACCGGTAGGTCATGTGGAAGCTGGACTGAGAACTTACAACAAATACTCGCCTTATCCCGAAGAATTTAACAGACAGGCGATAGGTTCGTTGGCGGATTTTCACTTCGCACCGACGACAACTGCGAGGGACAATTTGCTAAGGGAAAACAAAAATGAGTCACGAGTTTTTGTAACTGGGAACACTGTTATTGATGCTTTGCAGACGACAGTTCGTGACAATTACACAAACGAAAATTTAATCGCAGACAAAAAAATGATTCTACTCACAATGCACAGGAGAGAAAATTTGGGAGAATCAATGAAAAATTCATTCAGAGCAATCAAACGAGTTGTCAACGAAAACGAAGACATCTATGTGATTTATCCGATACATTTGAATCCGAAAGTGCGAGAAATCGCAAACGAAGTGTTCGACAATCATCCGAGAATAAAACTCATCGAGCCGTTGAACGTGGTTGATTTTCACAATTTTATGAAACAATCGTATTTTGTGATGACGGATTCTGGTGGAATCCAAGAAGAAGCTCCGGCTCTTGGCAAACCCGTTTTGGTGATGAGAGATACAACTGAAAGGCCCGAAGGAGTAGAGGCTGGGACGTTAAAATTAACGGGACTTTGTGAAGAAGACATCTACAACGAAATGACGACGCTTCTTCACGACAAAAACGAATACGAAAAAATGAGCGAAGCCACAAATCCATACGGAGATGGACACGCATCCGAGAGGATTTGCGACATCTTGTCAGAAAAATTATAAAATTTCAAACAAAAAACCAACTTCATTGAAGTTGGTTTTTTCGCTTATAAAAGCTAACAGATTGGATTTTCTCAATTATCTTAATCTGGAATCGCAATATTGATTATGCGTTTTTTCTAGTCTTTTTTGATTTTCTATCTGAATTAAATAGAGGACTAACTCTTTCGTAGAAGGCATTCATTTGAGCGAAATTCATACTAGCCATATTTGAACTCAAACTTATTGTACAATTTTTACCGAAATTTCTGATTTGTTTTTGTGTTGTATTTGTGAACATAATAATTTCCCCCTTAATTGATTTATTTCTTATTTTTCATTCGGCGAACAAAAATATTCACTGTATGAAAATTGTTCTGTCTAATATTCATAGGATATTCAAAATAAAAATTTTTCATATCCCTCACTGCCTCAAGTATTATATACCCGAAAAATAGCTGTGTCAACAGTTTTTTTTAAGTTATTTTAAAAAAATCTGCAAAAAATTTCTAGGAAAACGAATGAATTTTATGCACAGCGTTTTCATAGCGGATTAATTTTTATGCGAAAAACAATTTTTGAGGAAAACAAATGTTGAGTTATTCGTATTCTCGGGCGAAAATAAAAATTCCCTATTTATTCAATGTTTTCCTGCGGATTTTCACAAAAAAATCAAAAAAAAATTTAGAATTGGGAAAAAATATTTGAAAATCAAATTTGTATATTATTAGTTGCAAAAAAATCTGAATGAATAAAGTTTTTGGACAAAAAAATTAGCCGAATTATTCGGCTAAATAAGTTTGATTTATTTCTTGTCTTCGATGTATTTTATACACAAATCGATAGATGCTTGTAATCCTTCTTGGTGAGTTCTTTCCATTGCGTGTGATGCATCAACTCCAGGGCCAATCAAAGCAACTCTCAAATTATATCCTGCTTCTAATGCTGCTGATCCGTCTGAACTGTAGAATGGATAGATGTCAACTGCGTGAGGGATATTATTTTCTTCACAAATTCTAACCAATCTTTCTTTTAATTCCAAATCGTAAGGGCCTGAAGAATCTGCTGCACAAATTGTTGTCTTAAATTCAGAAGATGTTTGTCCGTCTCCAGGAGCAGCCATGTCAACAACGATGAATTCATCAGTTTCTTCTGGAATTCCGTAGCATGCACCGTGGCCAACTTCTTCGTAGTTTGAAATGAAGAAGTTAAGAGTGTGTTTTGGAGTGATGTTGTTTTCTACGAAATATCTAACTGTTTCATACAATACATATACACAAGCTTTGTCGTCTAAGTGTCTTGATTTTACGAATCCACTTTCTGTTAATTGTGTTCTTGAATCTAAATAGATGAAATCACCAACGTTGATTCCAAGTTTTTTTACATCTTCGGCTGATTCTACCTTTTCGTCGATTCTTATCTCCATTGTCTTGGCAGTTCTCTCGTTGCTTTTAGCTTCTGGACCGTAAACGTGAACTGATTGTTTGTCGTTTAAGCAAGTTCCAGTGTATTTCTTGCCGGACATTGTAGAGATAGTTACGTATTCATTTTCAACAGAGTTGTATGCATAACCACCAACTAAGAATGTTTTTAATCTTCCATTAGGTTTGATTTCTTTAACCATTAATCCCAATGTATCAACGTGAGCTGCGAATGTAGATTGTTTTTCGTCAGTTTCACCACGAAGAGTAACAACCATTGCACCTTTGTTAGTGAAGTTGATTTCAACTTTTCCTAATTCTTCGAATTTTTTTCTAACTTTTTCCATAACGACTTTAGTGTCGCCAGATGGAGAAGAAGTCATTAAAATTTCTTGTAAAAAATCTAAATTTTCCATATTGAGAACCTCCTAAAATATATTTTTATGATAGCACAAACCAAAACGATGTTTCAATACGACGAACTAAAGGTTAATATTTTAACCCAAATCTCGCAAAAAAACGTGATTGAAGAATATTTCAATCACGCGTTTTTGAGCAGGTGAACGCTAAAAGTTCGTCCGTCGTAGTTCAAATTCATCTTGTAGTTCATATCTTCGAGCAAATTGTCTACGATGTACATTCCGATTCCCTTTGATTTGCTTTTTGTTGAGGAAACAAAAGGCTCGGCGATTTTTTTAATTATAGATTCATCTACAAACGTAGGAGAATTTTTTATGGTGATATCGCCTTGGAAATCGCACACTATTGAGCCGTTATTTTCTGTGTACTCTATGGCGTTTTTGAGCAAATTGTCGAAAATTATTCTGAAATGGTCGTAGTCGACAACATCCGTCGTTTCTCCGTTGACAGTCACATTCAAATTCTTGCTCACAATCAAATCGCTGTGGTTGTTCACGGATTCTCTCATTATTTCCGCCAAATCCATCTTCTCCATGATAGGATTTTCGTCGATTTTATTCATAAACATTAAATCGTCGATTAAAATTTGGATTTTGTACAATTTATCTCTCAGTTCGGGCAAGTACTTATCCGTGTCCTTGTATTTTCCGATTTTTGTAATCATACTGTCGTTCAACAATATCGCCGTTTGAAGAGGCGTCTTCAATTCGTGCGATGTGGATTTGATGAAGATTTCCTTTTTTTTGGAGTTTTTTTCGAGGGTTTTGTAGTTTTCAGTCAGCGTCTCGTAGAGCGATTTCAAATTATTTGAAAGTTCCTCGATTTCATCGTTTGTGTGTATACGCAAATCGTAGTTCGCGTTTTTTTGATTTTTTGATTTTATCGTGAAATTTGTCATATCTATGATGGGCTTTGTGATTGATTTTGAGTAGAATTTGTTCGACAAGAAGACGATGAACACGATAAGCAAAAAAATCACCGGAAATGCGGAAATCACAGTCGACTTGATGTCTGAAATGCTGTTGAAAATGTACGGAAACATTGTGATATACATTCCATCGTCCCTTTTTGACATAATGACTAAGTTGGTCGCAGTCGAATCTTTTTCTGTCGATTGGAATTTCAAAATCATATTGTCTTTTTGTCTTTTGAAGTTGATTGTGTCATTTGATTTAACGCTTATGATTTTTGATTTTTTGATGGTTACAAAAGAACTCAAATTTTTTGTCAAATCCTGAGAAATGGGCTTGATGTATTTTAAAACAAAGCTGTCCACGTCTTTTTGCGTGAGATTTTTGTTGTCGCCATTTTTCATAAAATCTATAAGATTTTTGATTTGAGGATTTTTAACTCGGATTGTTGCGTTGAATCTCATAGCACAGACTGTCACATTGTCGGAGTTTTCGGGAATGAATACACTCATCATATTGTCTTTGGCGAGGATGTTTATCTTGTCGTAATTCTTGTTAGTGACGAATGAGTCGTGAACAGAAATGGCGTTGGATTCTGCGGAATCGAGTTTCTTTTCCAAGTAGACGTTGGGCATATAAAAAGCCATATACGAGAATATAATCGTGCAGATTAAGACTGTAAGTATTATATTGTAGAGGAAGTTTTTTTGAGAAATATTTAATTTAAGATTGTTCATTTAATTTGTACCCCGCTCCTATGACCGTTTTGATAAAATCCTTAGGAAGTTTTTTCCTGAGATTTTTTATGTGGGAATCTATAGTTCGACTGCTTCCGTAAAAATCCGTGTCGTAAAGTGAGCTTATTAGATTTTCCCTCGAGAATACTTTGTTTGGATTGTTGATGAACAACGACATTATCTGAAATTCCGTTACGGTCAATTTCAAATCGACCCCGTCTAACAGAACACGAAAGCCTTCTGTGTCCAACGATAGCCCCGATTTTTTCAGATTGTCGTTGGCGCTTCGTCTTTTCATAATCATCTCCAACTTTTTTATCAGAAGAATAGGCAAAACGGGCTTGACAATGTAATCGTCGCAGTACAAATCAAACGCGCTTATCTGCGTGTTCAAATCGTCGAGCGCCGTCAACATCAACACGTTTGTGTCGCAGATTGATTTCGTGTTGCGAATGAATTTGAGCACGTCGATTCCGTTTTTTTCTCCTTCCACCATTATGTCCAAGATTACAGCGTCAAACTTTTCCGATTTTAAAATTTCTATCGCATCGTCTCCGTTTGACGTTTCTACTACACAAAATCCAGCTATTTTCATATATTCAGTTAGAATTTCTCGGATTTGCACCTCGTCTTCCAAGAACAGAATTTTTTTCATAATATCACATCCCATCTCAATTATATACCATCCTCAGTTTGATTTTCTTTTGTTTTTATAAAGAGATATCCAAAACAAAATTGCAGAAAAAAGCACCAACACGACCAACGATTGCAAGAAAGAATAATTCAACTTTGAACCTTTTGCTATCTCATTAACATAATCATAGGACGAGAAGTGGCTTATAGGGAAAAACTCTGCGATTTTTCGCAAGCAAGCTGGCATATCTTCGACCTGTATTCCCATCATTCCACCCAAAATCATACTTAAAAAATATATTCCCATAGTCAATGGAAATGCTATCGCAAATTTCTTCGACAGCAAACAAATCGAATATCCGATTAGAAAAGAAGACACGGCGATGAACGTTGCAAACATTGTGTGTTTTGCTATCGAAACAAAAGCTATGTCAACTTTCAACCCAGTCTTTATAACGACAAAATAAATCGCATTGCAAATCATCCAAAAAACAAAATAAACGGCGAATTTGTATTTTGCCATTTGCAAGTGATTGATGGAAAACAAATCCAACCTATCGTAAACACCTTCCTCCAAGTCCTTGGAAAAAACTGCGGAAAGTCCAATCATAAATATCGACAATGGACTTATTATGCTTAACGTGACAATAATGCCCTGCTTAACTTCGTTCAAATGCGATTGTGGGATGTTTTTTAGTCCTGATATCACGAGAAACGACATCAAAATCGGAAAGACTACTCCGAAAAAAATGCTCGAGAAATTTTGTAATAAAAGACGTATTTCAAATTTGAAGATGTATTTATTCATTATTTCGTTGCCTCCTTGTTAAGTGCATTTAGCACAGTGAGTTCTATAGAATCGTTCAGACGCTCGAACGACTGATTGTTGTCAACCAGTTTTTCAATCAATTTCTTCTCAGATTCTACATCACAAAATCCAGCAGCAATCTTGTTTTCCATAGCGACAAGTCTTGTTTTTTCGTCTATCAAAGATTCAGTGATGGAGTTTTTATCGCAGAGAATCACAGATTTCGAACAGTATTTCAAAAACATTTCCTTTTTATCGCCGAAAAACAACACCTTGCCATCGTTCAAGTACAACAATTTGTCGCAGATGTCCTCCAATTCTTGGTAGTAGTGACTTACCATTAGAATTGTTGTCGGCTTGTCCTTGTAGTAATCGACGATTTTTTTCATCAACGATTGACGAGTAACAAAATCGAGGCCGGTCGTCACCTCGTCAAAAACAGTCACGGGAGAATTTTGCCACATAACCAAAATCAACGTGAGTTTTTGTTTTTCCCCGCCAGACAATTGCTTGAAAGTTTTCTTCAATAATTTTTCAAAATCAAAATATTTAATCAAATCCATCAAATTTTTATCCGATTCTATTTTTCTGTTCGCAATCATTTGGATAATGTCACGAGTTGGGACGGACTCCGAGTAATTGTTGAATTGCATATGAACAGCGATTTTTTCTGGGGCGATATCGTTGTAGATATTTCCATCGTAATTTACAATTCCGAGAATCGCTTTGATGAGTGTCGATTTTCCGGCGCCGTTCGAGCCGATTATTCCGATTTTTTGACAATCTCCAAAAACAATCTCGTCGGTTATGTCGACTGCGAGTTTGTTTTTGTAAGAAACTTTTACATTGTTTAATTTAATCATATACTCCTCCTAACTTGATTTTATTTTACAATCTCGGTGTGGATTTTGTGTGCAAATGATGTATGATTTTCGTAAAAATTTATGATAGAATTAATCGAGGTGAAAAAATGAAAGGATATTTTGCATCGCATTTCTTCAACGACGCTATGTTTCGTTGGACTGAAGAATTGGCGAGTTTTATAGAAAAACAAGTGGACATTGATTTGTATGTGCCACAACGAAATGATTCGATAAACAACAAGAAAGACAATGATGCTACAATCACTGACATCGACATCGCGAGAAACGATATGGCGAAGCTAAAAGAAGCGGACGTTTTGATAGCTTGCCTCGATGGATTGTCGATTGACGACGGAGTTGCAGGAGAAATTATGGCTTTTTCGGTGATGAAAGATTACGAAGAAGAATACAAATTGACGGACAAAAAGAGAATCATCATCGGATTTGTAACGGATATGAGGTATTTGGGAACTGGCGAGAACAAATTATACAGAAACCAAATGATAGTCGGTCAAGTAAAAGACAAGGGATATTTCATTGTGGGCTATCCAAACACAGACGATTACAAAAAAGAAATCGTGAATATTATTAAAAGAGAATACTAGAAAAAGCTAGCTAGAAATAGCTAGTTTTTTTATCGACAAATCACAGGGACAACCATATCATATAAGTGACAAGGATATTCACTATCAGGAGGAAGGACAATGAAAAACAAGTACTTATCAATAATTAGCAAATTAATTTTTTGGTGACATTAATTTTACTGTTTATAATTAACAAGAGAAATATTCAATTACCAAAAATCACATTGATTCTTTTAGTGGGAATTAATATTTTTAGCGCGGCTGCAGATACATTTTTATCGGAAACATCAAAAAAGCTAAAAATTGGATTAATTTCCGCAATGGTAATTTTTTATATAATTTTCATAATTTTAAATATGACTTAATAGCAAATTGAAATATTCTTATCGTAACATATCGAAGTTCTCGTTAAATTTGTTGTAGAAGCAAATTAGTGAGGACTTTTTTGTTGGTATCAGAATTAGATATAACTTGGTGTATAATATAAATGAAAGAATAATTCAAAATAACCAATCAGACAATTTACAGTTTTTATACTATTTTTAAATGAGTTAATATGGTATAATAATTAGTTGTGATTTGCAGTTAACTTAACAGTTAAATAAATCTAATAATTTGAAAGGAAGTTGTTATGAATAAATTAGCGATAATTGGTGCTCAATGGGGAGACGAAGGTAAGGGAAAAGTTGTAAATTATTTTTCCAAGTTTAGTGATATTATTGTGAGAACTTCTGGTGGTGCCAACGCAGGACACACTATTTATTTTAAAGACAAAAAATACGTACATCATTTGTTGCCATCAATAACATTTGACACAGATTCCAAGGGCTTTTTGGCAAAAGGAATGGTAATCGAATTAGAACAAATGATTGAAGAGTTGGAAGTTTTGGAAGCGGATTTCCCTGGAATTTCTAAGAGATTTATGGTCGATGTGGAAACATTTATTGTTCTACCTTACCACAAACAAGAAGACGAATTGTTGGAATCTATGAGAAAAAATCCTATCGGAACTACAAAAAGAGGAATAGGACCTGCTTATCAAGACAAAGCCGCACGACAAAACGTTAGAATTATTGATTTGTTTGATGATGAATCGTTGAGAAAACGTGTTGAAGAAATAGTTTACTTGAAAAACAACATCTACGAAGGAAAAATGCACATCGATGTAGATGAAGTTGTAAAATATTTGCTCGAGAAATTCGACAAATTGTTGGAAATGGGAGTGAAATTCACATCATCATCTGAAATCGAAGATGAAATGAAAAACTCTTACTTGTTGTTTGAAGGAGCGCAAGGAATAATGCTCGACTTAGACTCCGGAACATATCCATACGTTACATCCAGCACGACAACTGCTTACAGCACATCTTGCGCAGATGTCACATTGACTGATGATGACACAATTATGGGAGTTGTAAAAGCGTACACATCCAGAGTTGGCGAAGGAGAATTTCCTACGGAATTGTTCGATGACGAAGCTGACAAGCTTAGAAAATTAGGAAATGAATTTGGAGCAACGACTGGCAGAAACAGACGTGTAGGCTGGATTGACCTTGCACAATTACGTTATGCAATCAAAAAGAGCAAAATCAACTCAATCGTAATGACAAAAGCAGACGTATTGAACGGCTACGACAAAGTAAAAGTGTGTGTTGGATATGAAATTGATGGAGTTGAACAAAAAATGCCATTCATTTCAAATGATTTCAAAAAAGCAAAACCAATCTACAAAGAATTTGATGGTTGGAATGATGTGTTTGAAGTAAACTTCTTGAAATACATGACATTTATCGAAAAAGAATTAGACACAGAAATCTCTTACGTTTCCTATGGTCCAAAAACAGAAGAAATTATGGAAAAAAGAGATTTTATCATGAATATAAAATAAAATATTACAAATTATTCCGTGGGATGCTTCCACGGAATTTTTTTGCCCAAATTTAAATTAATCAAAAAAATTTTTCGAAATTATTGAACATAGTTCAAAAAAGTGGTACAATAAAAAACATCAAAAGAAATGAACATTGTTCAAAAAGAGTGAGAGGAGGATTTTATGTCGTACTTGGATGAAAAGAAAAAGGATAATAAATTACAAATAATCCAATCTGCAATTAAGATGTTTGAGAAAAAGGGCGTTGAGAAGACTACTATCAGGGATATTATGAATAACACTGGTTTGGGATTGGGAACTTTTTATTCGTATTTTAAGGACAAGGAGGATTTGAAGGAACAAATCGTCTTGTCAAAGGTTGTTGATTTGGTGCTTGAAGCCGAGAAAAAATGCACGCAAGAAGACCATGTCGAGAGGTTTATTAGTTTTACAGAGTTTATAATTGATTATTACATTGCTCATACTTTTGAGTTTGAACTTGTTGCGAGCAATTTGAACTGGGCGTTGTATGCGAAGGTTGAAAATGAAGAAAGATTTGTCGAAGCGGACACTACACTGAAATACATTTTGAACAAGTATTCGCAGTTGTTCTCAAGGGAATATTCTGATTCACAAAAATTGTATATTTTGTCTTTGACGATTGAAACTGTGATTTCAACTTGCAAACTTGCAATCAGAAAGGATTCTATTTTATCGATTGATGAAATGAAGTCTGTTTTGGTTGAGGTGATTAAACAAATTTTAAATAGAAAAGGGTGATTTACATGAAGAAATTTTCAGAATTTATAGCTAATCATCCCAAGCTAGTGCTTTTGGTTATGACTTTGTTGTTGATTCCATCAATAATTGGTTACAAGGCTACAAATATCAACTACGATATTTTGTCTTATTTGCCAACTGATTTGAAATCAACACAAGGTCAATCTATTTTGGATAAAGATTTCAAAAACGCAGCTACTGGGATGTTGATTTTAGAAGGCACAGACAACGATGCCGAGAAATTGAGAGAGCAAGTGCAAAAAATCGACGGGGTCGAGGATGTTATCTCCAAGACTTCGATTATTGGGCCGACTGTTCCCAACGAATTTTTGCCAGATGATATTAGAGATGTGTTCTACGCAAAAGATAGCACATTGATGATGGTTAAGTTTAGCGAATCATCATCTTCAATAAGAACTATGAAGGCAATCGAACAAATCAAAAAAATCGAATCGAAACAAAAATATTTGAGTGGAATTAGCGCTCTTGTAAAAGATACGAAGGATTTGATTGACAAGGAAACGCCGATTTATGTAATGTTGGCTGTGGCACTTGGACTTGTGGTGTTGAGCTTGACGAATGAATCGACTGTAATTCCATTCGTGTTTATGTTGAATATAGGATATGCAGTTGTTTATAATTTTGGGACTAATATATTTTTGGGAAAAATATCCTACATTACCAAGGCAATCGCAGCGGTGTTGCAACTTGCTGTAACGATGGATTATTCGATTTTCTTGTATCACAGATACGCAGCGGAAAAGAAAAAGAGAGATTCACACGCAAAGGCAATGGCAAAGGCAATTGAAGCGACATTCTCATCTCTTTTCTCATCTTCACTTACAACTTTTGCGGGATTTTTGGTTTTAATATTGATGAGATTGTCTTTGGGTAAAGACATTGGACTTGTAATGAGCAAGGGCGTGTTCATCGGACTTTTATCTACTTTGATTGTTCTTCCACCAATGCTACTTCTTACAGAAAAAGTTGTGGACAAATACAATCACAAGGTATTACTTCCAGAATTTGACAAATTATCAAACTTCGTCGTAGACAAGAGAAAAGTGTTGGCAATGGTATTTGTAGTGCTATTTATTCCAGCGATTTACGGTTCTGTAAACACAAAATTATACTACAATTTGGATAGATCATTGCCACAAGATTTGGATTCAATAGTATCGCTTAATAAAATGAAGAAAGACTACAATATGGCAAGTACTCATTTTATCGTTGTAAAAGACAATTTAACTAACACTGCTATGAATACTATGATTGATGAATTAAAACATATCGACGGAATAAATTCAGTTGTTGGAACAAGCTCGATTACTGGAGTTACAATTCCTGCAACATTCTTGCCCGACAAACTTCGTGACAATTTCGTAAAAAACGGCTACGAAATGATTATGGTTAATTCAAAATACCAAACAGCATCTGAAGAGGTTAACAAACAAATTTCTCAAATGCGTGATGTAATTGCAAAACACGACAAGGACGGATATTTGACGGGCGAAGCTGTTCTTACAGACGATTTGACAGATATTTCTGACCAAGACTTCAAGATGGTTAACATAGCATCATTAATCGCAGTATTCATAATCATCGCAATATCATTTAAATCATTTGGAATTCCAGTTGTATTGATAGCGGCAATTGAACTTGCAATTCAAATCAACATGGCAATCCCATTCTATTTCAATCAAACAATTCCATTTATCACATCGATTGTTATCGGCGTAATTCAACTGGGATCGACGATAGATTATTCTATACTGATGACCGACAGATTCTTGTACGAATATCGAAAGAGCAAAGATTTAAATGGCTCGTTGAAAACATCGGTAAAAGAAACTTCCAAATCAATTGTTACAAGTGCATTGTCATTTATGGCAGCTACAATTGGCGTAGGAATTTATTCAAAAATGGAAATAGTATCCACAATATGTACGTTACTTGCTAGAGGAGCAATCATCAGTATGGTTGTAATCATAATATTACTTCCAGCAATATTGAGCATTACATTCCCATTTATCAAGAAAACAACTAAAAATTTGGCGTAAAGGAGTACAAATATGAAGAAAAATATCGAAAAAATCTTAGCGTTGTCATTAATTTCTTCGATGACATTTGCTAATTTATCATTTGCAGAACAACAAGATTTAATCAAAAAATCAGAAACTGTTTATGTAACAGTAGAAGGCAATGAAATCAAAGACAAATCAGTCTCTGTGTGGTTAAATTCAGATAAAAATATAAAAGCAAACGACAAATCTAATTTGACAAATGTAAAAGATTTGAAAACAGACAAAATGTTAAAATCTGAAAACGGATATTTGAAATTAGACGAAAACAAAAAAGACATCTACTACAAAGGTGACACCGACAAGAAACTTCCAGTGGATGTATCTGTAAAATACTTCTTGGATGGAAAAGAAATGAAAGCTTCTGAATTGGAAGGAAAATCTGGCCATTTGAAGATTGTAATCACTTCTAAAAATAACAGATACGAAAAGAAAACAATTGATGGTCAGTCCAGAAATATCTACTCACCATACGTTGTAGTCGCTGCGATGACATTTGACGATGAAAAAGTAAACAATGTATCATCAGACGATGTTAAAATCATAAAAGACGGCAAAAACGAAATAGTAACTACGGTTATTACACCAGGGATGAAACAAAACTTGAGAGGGATTGTAGAAGACAAAAATTTGGACAAATTCAAAGACGAAGTTTCGATTGAAATGGACATCAAGGATTACAAACCAGTAGAAATCTATTCTGTAATCACTAATGAATTTTTCCAAGAAAAGAAAAACATCGATTCATTGGATAAACTTCAAAACGGTGTTAAAGAATTACAAGACAATTCACAAAAACTTGTAGACGCATCAGTTAAATTATCTGAAGGACAAGACAAACTAAACTCAGGAATTTCACAAATGCAAACAGGAGTTACCAAACTACACAATGGTTCACAAAAACTTGCATCATCTACACAACAAATGCAAGGCAAATTCTCAGGAATACAATCAAAAGTAGGCCCAATCCAAGGATATATAGCTCAAATGAATGACGGTAGCTTGAAACTATACAACGGAGTTTCAGATTACACAGATGCTGTAGCTAAAATCAAAGAAAACACAGCCAAAATCAAACAAGGCTCCGAAAAATTAGCGAAAGGTGCTACTGATTTGGATAATGGAGTTGGCAAATTAAAAGATGCGACTTCACAATTAAGAGCTGGAACTGAAAATATGAAACAAATGAACGCACAAAAAGACCAATTACTTGAAAAATCAACACAATTATCAAATGGATTGAATGGTTTGGCAGGAAGTTATGGTCAATTAGCAGATACAGTTGAACAAATTTCTGGGAAATCTCAACAATTAAAAGATTCAAGCGCACAATTCAACGAAAAACTACAACAAGTTGCACAATTGGCAGGTGGAGCTGATGGAAGTGCAAACGCAGAAAAAATAGCCCTTGGACTTGAAAGTTCAGCAGAAGGATTGAACAATGCAATCCAACAATTACAAGCAAAAAATGAAGATGGACAACTAAACGACACAATTGCATATCTTCAAGCACAAAAAAATGTAATGTATGCACAAGCAGAGTCCATCAGAAAAGTTGGTTCACAAAACGCTGGGCAACAAAAACTACAAGCAGCATTAAATGAATTAGCACAAAGTTCAAGTCAATTGTCAAAAGGAAACGCTGATTTATCCAATGCACTTATGAGAACATCTGCCGCTATGAATCAATCCAAATCAAAACTTGTAGATTCTTCTAACCAATTATCTCAAGGATTGGGACAAATGGGTGGCGCATTAAATGGAGCAGATGGATTATCAACGTTGAAGGATTCCATCGACAAACTTGACGATGCAACAGGTCAAATCAAAGGTGGAACACAATCATTAAAAGAAGGTACATTGCAAAACGAACAAGCAATGACAATGCTTTTAAATGGAATGGAAGAATTGGATAAGAATTCAAGTGCATTAGTTGAAGGCTCTAAGAAATTATCTGGTGGATTGCAAGAGTTCAACAAACAATCAGCTCTTTTATCTTCGTTGTCACAAATCAATGAAAAAGCCATCATTCCAATGAGTAATGCAATCAATATGTTAAACGATGGACTTGGACAATTAGATTCATCAACAGGACAATTGAAATCAGGAAGCGACAAGCTTTCATCTGGACAAAAAGAATTCAGTTCCAAATTAAAAGAGTACAAAGAAAAAGGAATTGATGAATTATCCAACAAGACAAAAGATTTGAACAAATTCAAAGACATTGTAAATGCTATGAGTGATTTGGCAGTAAAAGATTCTTCATTTACAGGGACAGACGATAATTTTGAAACAAAATCTAGAATCGTCGAAAAAATAAAATAGTCATCTTTACAAAAACAATCTATTCTGATACAATTTTAAATATCAAGGAAGAGAATATTAATTCTGTACGATTTTTCAGAGAGAAAGTGTGTGGTGCGAACTTTCATTTACGGCGGGATGAACCTAACTCAGAGATTGTGTCAAAAGCACAGGGTTGTCACCTTATAACTTTAAAATTGAAGTGGTATAGCGATCCTTCGTCTTCGTGACGGGGGATTTTTTTTTAGATACAAAAATTGAAACACTTAAAAAAGGAGATTGATTTATTATGAGAATGAATAAATTTTATATGCCAACATTGAGAGAAGACCCTCAAGATGCTGAGATAGCAAGCCACAAATTGCTGTTGAGAGCTGGTATGATTAGAAAGACGGCAGCAGGATTATACAGTTATTTGCCATTGGGATATCGAATTGTAAGAAAGGTAGAAAACATCGTTCGTGAAGAAATGGATAACTACAACTCACAAGAAATTCATATGCCAATCACTCAACCTCGTGAAATCTGGGAAGAATCTGGAAGATGGAAGACATTTGGACCAGAAATGTTCAAGCTCAAAGACAGAAACAACCGTGAATTTTGTCTTGGACCAACAGCTGAGGAGTATTTTACAGATTTAGTAAAAGGAGAAATCAAAAGCTACAAGCAACTTCCTCTCAATATCTACCAAATTCAAACGAAATACCGTGACGAAAAAAGACCGAGATTTGGAATCAATCGTTCGAGAGAATTTTTGATGAAGGACGCTTATTCATTCGACGTTGACGAAGAATCTATGGTCGAAGCATATATGAATATGTGGAGAGCATACGAGGTTGTCTTCAACAGACTGGGTTTGGATTACAAAATCGTTGCGGGAGATAGCGGTGCTATGGGCGGTAACAGTTCGCACGAGTTTATCGCGTTGAGTGATGTCGGCGAAGGCGTGATTTGTTACAGTGACGACAGCGATTTTGCGGCTACTGATGAAAAGGCGTATGTTTACTATCAAGTGAACGATGAAAATGTGGAAAAACTTTCGTCAGAAAAAGTCCTCACACCAAACTGCAAGACGATTGAAGAAGTGAGCGAGTTTTTGAATGTTGATGCAGCGCATTGCTTGAAGGCTGTGGATTTAATGGTAGAAGGAAAACCTGTCATAGTTTTCATTCCTGGTGACCGTGAGCTCAATATGTCCAAGCTTGTCGGATATTTGAAATGTCCAGAACACGAAGTTGAAATGATGGAAGAACAAAATATCTTGGATTTGAACAGTGCCCCAGGATTTACAGGCCCAATCGGACTGGATTGTAGAATTATAATCGATTCGAGAGTTACTCAGATGAAGAATTTTGTCGTTGGAGCGAATGAAGAAAACTACCACATTAAAAATGTAAACTATGGAGATGATTTCGAAGGAGAAATCGTGGAAGATTTGTTGATGGTACAAGAGGGCGATATCGACCCTGAAACAAAATCTCCATTGAAATTCAAGAGAGGAATCGAAGTCGGAAATATCTTCCAATTGGGACAAAAATACTCCAAGAGTATGAATGCGACGTTCCTAGATGAAAATGGAAAAGAACAATTCTTCTGGATGGGTTCGTACGGAATCGGTGTTACGAGAAGTGTCAGCGCAATTGTCGAACAAAACCACGACGACAAGGGAATGATTTGGCCATTAGTCGTAGCTCCATATCATGTAATCATCACAATTGTTAACACAAAAGATGAAGAACAAAACACTCTCGCAGAAAAACTTTACGAAAAATTACTTCTTCAAGGAGTAGAAGTTCTACTTGATGACAGAAAAGAAAGAGCCGGAGTCAAATTCAACGATCGTGATTTGATAGGAATCCCATTGAGAATAACAGTCGGCAAGAAAGCTGCTGAGGACATCGTAGAATTTTCTGAAAGAAAAACGCTCGAAAATGTAGAATTGTCATCACAGGACGCATACGACAAAGTAATGGAAATCATCAACTCCAACTTGAAATCAATTGGTGGATTATACAGATAATTTATACTGATATTTAAAATGAAAACTACGGGTGAAATTGCTCGTAGTTTTTTTATTTAGAAAAATGTAAAGTATACTTGACAAAAAAATGTAAAGTGTACTATACTAAAAAATGTAAAGTGAACTTTGCAAAGGAGGAAAAATGAAAAATATTATTTCCCAATTAAGAAAAGAAAACAAAATTACTCAAGAAGAATTGGCGAATGAGGTAGGAGTGACAAGACAAACTATCACATCGATAGAAAACGGAAAATACATCGCATCACTACCACTTGCATTCAAAATCGCAAAATTCTTCGCAATGAAAATCGAAGACATATTTACAATGGAGGATGATGATTAAATGAAAAACTTACAAAACTACAGAAAAGAAATAGCGCGTAGAATATCTTTGCTAGTAGTATTTTGCGTCACAGCTCTCTTAGCTATTTCTCTAGGAGCGGACTTTTTGAAAGATATATCACCACAGGCTTCAGATACAACGGACTATGTTTTGGGATTTTTCACAGGAATAGAACTGGTTTGCGTATTTTATATGGGATGTTTGATAAGAGCCTACAGAGATGAAAAATATCTAAAAGAAATGTACACAAAAGAAACGGACGAACGTGAAATATTAATTAGAATGAAATCCGGAAAAGAAATTGTACCAATATTGTCATTAGTCATAGCGGTAATCGCCTGTGTAATGTCTTATGTAAACTATGAAGTGTTCATCGCACTTACAGCAGTAGCCATTGCACAAATAATTATAACTTTGATTTTGAAAATATATTGGAGCCGGAAATTGTAGTAATAAAATTTTTTTTCTCGCCACATTCGATTTATCATAGCCAAATCGACAAAAATGGCGAGAAAAATCTCGCCAACGTTGATTTATCTACGCCATTTATGATATAATGGCGAGAAAGATGGTGAGTAATATGAGAGAGTTTGATTATTCAAAATTGTTACAATTAAATATTCCTGCAAATATGTACGATTTGATATCAAAAATTTACGAATATAAAGGTAAACAGGAACTTTATGTAGCAAATTTTTCGGATGTACTTGAAAAGATGGTGGAGGTTGCGAAGATTCAGTCAACAAAATCTTCTAATGCAATCGAAGGGATTTCTACAAATGATAGCAGATTAGAAGAATTGATGAATAAAAAAAGTGAACCCAGAAATAGAAATGAAGAGGAAATATACGGATATAGGGAAGTGCTGGATATTATCCACGAAAATTATATGGATATTGAATTTACGAAAAATAATATCTTGACCCTTCATAGTAGGTTGTATTATTACTCTTCTGAAAGTCATAAAGGTAAATTCAAAACTATCGATAATAGCATTGTGGAAACAAATGTATTTGGAGAGAAAAAAATAAGGTTTCAGCCAGTATCTGCATTTGAAACGGAAAATTATATTTATAAGATGATTAGTGCTTATGATGAAGCCGTAAAATTAAACATACCACCATTGTTGTTAATTCCAGCTGTGGTGCATGATTTTTTGTGTATTCATCCTTTTTATGACGGAAATGGAAGAATGTCAAGGCTGTTGACGCTTTTACTTTTATACAAAAATGGATTTTTCGTAGGAAAATATATTTCCTTGGAAATGATAATTGAAGATACTAAGGATATGTATTATGAACAATTACAAGCATCAAGCGAGAATTGGCATTCTGGAGAGAATAACGAGTTGCCATTTATAAAATATATGTTGTCGGTTATTTACAAAGCGTATTTCGAGTGTGATGAAAGATTCAGACTTATAGGAGAGAAATCTTTGACATCTTCTGAGAGAATTATGAAAGTTTTCGAGAAAACTTTAGAACCGTTGTCTAAGTCTGATATAGTTATACTCTGTCCAGATATTTCTCAGAGAACTGTTGAAAGAGCCTTGAAAGAATTAAAAGACAGAAAATTAATTAAACAAATAGGTAGTGGAAGAGCAACTAAATATATTAAGGATTAATTTTTGAAATCGAAAAAGCTGTGAGTTTTCTCGCAGCTTTTGTTTTTTGTTAAAAGAAACAATGGTTACCGTCACAGCAGTCGTCTGAGATAAGTGCGACAGAATCGCAGGATGGTTTTTTAATTTTGGCTACGAAATAAGCTATAATTGTTTTATTTTTCAAATTAGGGGTATAATTGAATGAAAACAACGCGATATTTTTATATAAAAAGGGAATGGAAAGTTATGAAAACTGACAAAATGATTTTAAGAAAATTTACAATAAATGATGCAGAAAAAATGTTTGAAAATTGGTCAAGCGACAGCAGAGTTACGAAGTTTTTGTCGTGGAATCCTCACACAAAAGTCTCAGAATCTGAAAATATTATTAAACAATGGATAAATGATGACAAGAACATCAATTTTGCAATCTGTAACACTGACGATGAAAACATCGGTAGCATTGCAGCTAGGTTAATCAAAGAAAACCCCAAGACTTATAATATCGGTTATTGTTTGGGATACGATTATTGGTCACAGGGAATAATGACAGAGTCTTTGAAGCTAATGCTAAAATATTTGTTTGAAGAAAAACACGCAGTCAGAGTAGAAGCTACACACGACAGGAGAAATCCTGCCAGTGGCAAGGTTATGGTGAATGCCCGTATGAAATACGAAGGATGTCTTCGAAAAAGATCGGTCAACAATCATGGCGTGGAAGATGCTTGTATGTATTCTATGATTGATGAAGATTACGAATGTGATTTCGTGATTCCTGAATTTGACGAGATGAATTTCAGAGAAAAGTTGTTGGCAGATGAAAATACGATGAGTTTCAACGAAAAATACGGCGGAGCTATTGATTTCTCAGAAGACAAATGGCGAAATTGGTATGACAAATGGATAAATTCTGACGACAGATTTTACTATTATATTATGGGTCGTAACAAGCCTGTAGGAGAATGTTGTATATATAAGGAAGATGATAGGTGGATTTGCAGTCTAATTGTAAAAGACGAATACAGAAACAATGGCTACGGGGAAAGAGCGTTGATGTTTTTGATTGATTTGGCAAAAAAATTGGACATAGATGAATTATACGATGATATTGGTACCGACAATCCTTCGCTTGATTTGTTTTTGAAATGTGGATTTGAAATCGTGGACGCTAATGAAGAGTGTTCAACTGTAAGAATTAAAACGAGTTAACTTGTATTAATTTTTCGTTAGGAGTATGATGGTATATAGCATTTTCAAATGAACGATAGAATGGATGATTAAATGAAGAATAAAAAATTTTACAAAAGAGCGATAGAAATTGCTTGGCCATCTGTGTTGGAGAGTTTTTTCATAGCGCTGGCGGGAATTATCGACACTTATATGGTTAGCTCGATCGGCAGTTCTGCAGTTGCAGCGGTGGGACTTACAACACAGCCCAAATTCATAGCGCTGTCGATGTTTTTTGCAATCAACATCGCAACATCGGCACTCGTAGCCAGACGCCTCGGCGAAAAAGACAAAGAAGGTGCGAACAGGATTTTGGTGACAACACTTTTAATGTCGGTTTTGTTGACGGTTGTGGTGAGTAGTTTTATGGTTTGCTACTCGGATTCAATCCTGAAACTAGCTGGAAGTAACTCCGACACTCACACAGACGCATTCAATTATTTCAGAATAATTATGGGCGGAATGATTTTTACTGTAATCAGTATGGCAATCAACGCAGCGCAAAGAGGAAGCGGAAACACGAGAATCGCATTCACAACCAATCTAGTCTCCAGCGTTGTCAACATTTTTTTCAATTACTGCCTCATAGGTGGTAACTTCGGATTTCCACGACTTGGAGTTTCTGGAGCTGCCATGGCGACGGTGACAGGAACAGTTGTCAGCAGTTTGATGTGCGTCAAATCGCTCTACAAAAAAGACGGATTCGTACAAATCAAATACATTTTCGAAGAGAAAATCAAACCGACACTTGACGTGTTCGTCAGCATCGTCAAACTAGGGACGAACTTGTTCGTGGAAAACATAGCCATGAGAATCGGATTTTTGACAACGGCGTTGATGGCAGCAAGCCTCGGCACGGACACATTTGCAGCGCACAATGTCGGAATGAACATACTAAGTATATGCTTTGCATTCGCAGACGGAATGCAAGTCGCAGCTGTCGTACTCACAGGTTCGAGCCTCGGTGCCGGAAAAAAAGAAGACGCCAAAATTTTCGGAAAAGTCTGTCAGAGAATCGGATTTTGCATATCAATGGTATTGTGTGTAATACTGTTGTGCTTCGGCAAGCAAATCTTCGATTTATTCTTCGAAAAGCAATCAATCGTTCAAACCGGAGAGATAATCGCACGATTTATCGCCGTGATAGCACTTCTACAAATCTCGCAGATAATCTACGGAGGATGTTTGAGGTCGGCTGGAGATGTAAAATACACGCTGATATCTTCAATCGTAAGTGTGACCATCATCAGAACAACAGTCACATACATCCTTGTATCTGTGTTTAAAATGGGAATAGTCGGCATCTGGCTCGGAGTGCTATCCGACCAATCGTCGAGATTTTTATTCAACTCAACAAGATTTAGACAGGGAAAATGGGTCAACATCAAAATATAAAATTCGCCTCGCTGGGGGCGATTTTTAGTACCATAAATAGTGTAAGAAAGGAAGTAATTCCTATCTTGCACTATTT